>JAISMA010000089.1 GCA_031276985.1 Helicobacteraceae bacterium
GGGATAATCAGCGTCGCCGCGCTGTTTGTCAATCTGTTTATGATCGTAGCGATCATGGCGCTTTTTGGCGCGACGCTCACGTTGCCCGGCATGGTGGGAATCGTGCTTACGATCGGCATGGCGGTGGACGCGAACGTGATCATCAACGAGCGCATAAAAGAGCTGTTGTTTGAGGGCAAAAGCGTGTTGAAAGCGATCGAGCAGGGCTACGCCAACGCCTTCAGCGCGATTTTGGACGCGAACATCACGACGCTAGTCTGCGCGATCGCGCTCTACCAATACGGCACGGGACCAATCAAAGGCTTCGCGGTAACGCTTAGCGTGGGCATTTTGTGTTCCATGCTTACGGCGATCGTAGGCACGAGAGGGATTTTCGACGCGATTTCGCACAAAATCAACCCGAAAAACGCGAAGTATTACTTCTTCGTCGCAAAAGAGGACAAAGCGCATGTTTAGTTTTACCCGCGTATATCCGTTTTCAAAATGGCAGAAGCCGATTTTGGTTTTCGTCGCCGCGCTCCTGATCGGCGCGTACGCGCTAATGTTTCTAAAAACGCCAAACTACGGCATCGATTTTGCGGGCGGAACGGTGATTCAGGCGCGTTACGAAACCGCCGCGCCGAAAGAGGCGATCGAATCGGCGCTAAAAGGCACGCTGTTTGACGGCGCGATTGTTCAGGAGTTTGGCAGCGAGCAAGAGGTGGTGATCAAAGCGCCCGCCGCCACCGATTCGCTTGGCAAAGACGCGGGCGATCTGATGCGCGAGATTTTGCAAAACACGGGCGAATTTGAGATTCGCAAGGTCGATATGGTCGGCGCGAAAGCGGGCGAGCAGTTAAGAACGGCGGGGACGCTGGCGGTGGTCGTGTCGCTCATTGGCATTTTGCTGTATGTCGCGCTTCGCTTTGAATGGCGCTTCGCGGTCGCGGCGACGCTCTGCGCGATCCACGATATATCGCTTACCGTCGGCTTTATCCTGCTGTTTGACGTGCCGATCAATCTTGATATTCTCGCCGCGTTACTGACCGTGCTTGGCTATTCGCTTAACGACACGATTGTCGTGTTTGATCGCATACGCGAAATTATGGTTAGCAAAACGGGCGCGAGCAAGCTAAACGAAGTAGTCGACGAGGCGATCAGCCGCACCCTTTCGCGCACTATGCTAACCTCGTTTACGACGCTATTTGTGGTATTCGCCACTTACGCTTTTGGCGGCGAGGCGCTCAAATCGCTCTCGCTTGTGTTGATCGCGGGCATTACGATCGGCACGCTTAGCTCCATATTCGTCGCGGCGAGCATACTTAGTCCGCTTGGCGTAAGCGTAAGCGATTGGAAAGCCAGAGAAGCGCGGCGCGCGCAGGCAAAAGCCGAAAAAGCCAGAATGCGCGCTATGTACGAAAAAGGAACGATCTAATGGACTGGGGCAAAGTCGTCTATGTGTTTTTTACGCTAATGGGTCTCACGACGGCGGCGAGCTTTTTGTATCACACCGAACCCGTTTATCTATACATAGCCACAGGCGTAAATCTGGTTTCGACGCTTCTGAAAGTGGGCGTGCGTAATCTGCTTGCGGCGGAGCTTATGGCGTCGTCTTTAGTCGCGGATTTGCACTTAGTTCCCGCGTTTTTTACGCTGATGTTCAGTCAAGATCTATCGGCGGCGATCGCGCTAACAATCGGAGCGGTTATCGCCAATATCGTAACGGTCGTCTTGGTGCTGATTGAATCGGCGCGAACGAAAGAAGAGCTTTAATGCAACCCTATTCGCCAAGCGACATTGAAGCCAAATGGCAGCGAATCTGGGAAGAAACGGACGCTTTCGAGCCAATCGGCGGCGCGAACCCTAAAAAATATATCCTTAGTATGTTTCCGTACCCTAGCGGGCGGATACACATGGGACATACGCGCAATTACGCCATTAGCGACGCTTTCGCTAGAAAATACCGATCGCTAGGCTACGACGTGTTGCATCCAATGGGCTGGGATAGCTTTGGCATGCCCGCCGAAAACGCGGCGATCAAGCGCGGCGTTCACCCAAAAGAGTGGACATACGACAACATTGACCAAATGCGCGCCGAGCTTAAACGGCTTGGATTTAGCTTTGCGTGGAAGCGCGAGTTTGCCACAAGCGATCCGCTCTATACCAAACACGAGCAGGCGCTGTTTATCGATCTGTGGAATATGGGGCTAATCGAGCGCAAAACGGGACTGCTCAACTGGTGTCCGCGCGATCAAACCGTGCTTGCCAACGAGCAGGTTGTCGACGGCAAATGCTGGCGTTGCGACACGCCCGTCGTTTTGAAAGAAATGGGGCAGTACTACCTCAAAATCACCAAATACGCCGCCGAGCTTTTAGACGAGCTTAAAACGCTCAAATGGGCAAATCAGGTGCTGACGATGCAGGAAAACTGGATCGGCAGAAGCGAGGGGCTGGAGTTTGACTTCACGCTGGATCAAGAATCAATCGCCAAACTTGGCGGCGCGCTTAAAAGTTTCTCCGTTTTCACCACCCGCGCCGATACGATCTTTGGCGTTACCTATTGCGCGCTTTCGCCCGAACACCCGATCGTCCGCAAACTTCAGGAGCTAAAGGCGCTTTCAGACGCGCAACTAAGCTGGCTGGAAAACGTTCAGCGCGCGAGCGCAAAAGATCGCGGCGGGCTAAATAAAGAAGGCGTCGATCTGGGCTTGAACGCGATCCACCCGCTCACGGGCGCAAAAACGCCGATTTGGTGCGCCAATTTCGTTTTAAGCGAATACGGCAGCGGCGCGGTGATGAGCGTTCCCGCGCACGATCGACGCGATTACGAGTTTGCCAAACAATACGGCTTGCCGATTGTCTGGGTCGTCGCGCCAACGGGCGACGAAACCTACGAGGACGCTTTCACCGAAGACGGATCGCTTTTGGATTCGGGCGAATTTACCGCGTTGCCTAGCGCCGAAGCGCGAAAGAAGATCGCGGCGCGGTTTGAAGAGCTGGGCATTGGAAAAAGCGTCGTTAATTACAAGCTCAAAGACTGGGGCATTTCGCGTCAGCGCTACTGGGGCGCGCCGATTCCTCTGATCGTCTGCGACCGTTGCGGCATTGTCCCCGAAGACAAAAGCAATCTGCCCGTCGCGTTGCCAAACGACGTCGTTATCAGCGGCGAAGGCAATCCGCTGGAGCGCCACCCGACGTTCAAAGACGCCGTTTGTCCCAAATGCGGCGCGAAAGCGCGGCGCGAAACCGACACGATGGACACGTTCGTTCAATCAAGCTGGTATTTTTTGCGCTTCGCCACGCCGCCCGCTTTGTGGGATAGCGTCGCGTTTGACAAGGAAAGCGTCGACCGATATATGCCCGTCGATCTGTACATTGGCGGCATAGAGCACGCCATTTTGCACCTGCTATATGCGCGATTTTTCACAAAGGCGTTGCGCGATGCGGGACATATCGCGATCGACGAGCCGTTTAGCGCGCTTTTGACGCAGGGAATGGTGCTAAAAGACGGCGCGAAAATGAGCAAATCCAAAGGCAACACGGTCGATCCCGACGATATGATCAGACGTTTTGGCGCGGACGCGACGCGCATGTTTATTCTGTTTGCCGCGCCGCCCGCCAAAGAGCTGGAGTGGAACGACAACGCGCTGGAAGGTTGCTTTCGCTTCCTTAACCGCCTATGGAACAACGCCGAAAAAGCGACGGTTTGCGGCATGCCCGCAATCGATCATGCCGCGCTAAACGCCGCCGAAAAACTTGCGCGGCGCAAAGTCTATGAAGCGGCGCAAAAAAGCGAGGAGGTGTTTAGCAAAACCTACGCCTTCAACACGCTGATCGCCGCGTGCATGGAGGCGCTTAACGCCCTGCAAAACCAAAACAACGACGAGGTTTGGAGCGAGGGCTATTTCGTATTGCTAACGCTTTTAGAGCCGATCGCGCCGCATATTTGCGCCGAGCTTTCGCAACAACTTTTCAAGCGCGAAGTTTTCACGCAGGTTGCGATTCCCGAAGGCGTTTTTGAGCAAACAAGCGTAACTTACGCCGTTCAGGTTTGCGGCAAACTGCGCGGCGAATTTGAAGTATCG
>JAISMA010000101.1 GCA_031276985.1 Helicobacteraceae bacterium
TCAGATCGCGCGCAAGCCGACTTTTTTGTCGCCTCAACGCAAAGTTTAGTCGCCTTTGTTAAAATAGCGCCAAAGGAGCGGCATGAGCGTTTTGTCGAGGATTGTTGAAGCCTTCGCCATTATTTTGGGACAGGTCATATCCATTTACTGCCTAGTGATTATTGCCGCGGCGTTGATAAGCTGGGTTCGCCCCGATCCGTACAATCCAATCGTACAGATATTATATCGCTTGACCGAGCCCGTTTACGCGCTGCTTCGCCGTTTTATAAGAACTAGCTTTCAGGGCGTCGATATTGCGCCAATCATCGTTCTTTTGGCTTTGCAGTTTATCAATTTGTCTTTCGTAAGGCTGCTTATGGATTTTGCCTACGCGCTTGGCAAGTAGCGAAACGACGGAATCGCATTTGCTTCGCAAGACAAAAATCGCAAGAGGGATCGATGCTTAAAACCTTTGGCTCAAAAGCGCTGGTCGTGATTCTCTCCGCCGCGTCGATCGGCGCGTTGTTTGTCTATTTTGCGACTAGCATGGGCTACAAGGAGCTTGCCGATCGTAGCGCGCGCAAGACGCTTGCGATGATGAGCGAATCCATTTTTCAAACGTTGCGCCTGTCGATGTTTACGGGCGATCGGATCGTGATTGCCGAAGCGCTGGAGCGCGCTAGAGGAATCGAAGGCGTTCACGCGCTGGCGCTCTTGCCCGATAAAGAGGTGATCGCCACCTTTGATTTGCCGCAGAAATTTACCGAAGATCCCGACGTTTTGCGCGTTTTTGCCACGAAAGAGGCGATATGGCAGGAGATCGAAAGCAAGGACGGACGGCGCATGAGGTTGCTAAAACCGCAGATCGCCGAGCCAATTTGCGTGCGTTGCCACGTTCTTAATCGCATAAACGACGTGCTTGGCGTAATGGATTTGGAAGTGTCCACGCGCTGGAGCGACGTCGCGATCAGTTCCGCGCAGGCGAAACTCGGCATATTCGTCTGCGTTGCGATGTTGGCGACAATCCTGTTCGCGGCGTTATTTACGCGGACGCTAAACGCCAAATTTCACGCTTTGCAATCGGGACTGTTGGACTTTTTTGGCTTTCTTAACCAAACCAAGCCGCGCGCCGATCGCCTCAAAATCGACAGCGACGACGAATTGGGGCAAATGGCGAAGGTGATTAACGACAACATAGCGCGGATTGAAAGTCGTCTGGCGCAAGATCGCAAGTTTATCGACGAAGCTACCAAAATCGTCTCGAAGGTAAATAACGGCTACGTCGGCGCGAGATTGCAGATCGCCGTCAATAGTCCCGCCTTATCCGCGCTAAAAGAAACGATGAACGCCATGATGAGCGCGCTGGAACACAACATAAAGGAAATTTTGCGCGTTATGAGCGCCTACGAAGGCGACGACTACACGGCGCAAACAAACGCCGAAGCGTTGCGCGGCGAGTTTCGCGCGCTTCACGACGGCGTAAATCGGTTGGGCGAATCGATTGGCGCGATGCTTTATTCAAGTTTGGAAAACGGCAAAGCGCTTGAAAATAACGCGCAAGAGCTTGGCGGATACGTGCGATCGCTTTCGTCCGCCGCGTCGAAACAGGCTAAGGCTTTGCAGGAGACGGGCGAGGCGGTGGCGGCGATCACGGCGGCGATTAGGGACACGGCGAAAAAAGCGGGGCTTATGGCGAACATCGCCGACGAAACGCAAAAAAGCGCCAAAACGGGCGCGGCGCTGGCGGGAAACACGCTTAGCGCGATGGAGCAGATCGTAAGTAGCGCCAACGCGATCAACGAGGCGATCGGCGTAATCGACGCGATCGCGTTTCAAACCAACATTCTATCGCTGAACGCGGCTGTCGAGGCGGCTACGGCGGGCGACGCGGGCAAAGGCTTCGCGGTCGTGGCGGGCGAGGTGCGAAATCTTGCGGCAAGAAGCGCCGAAGCGGCGCGGACGATCAAAGAGCTAAGCGAAGAGAGCCAGCGCAGAGCCGAAGAGGGCAAACTAATATCGGCGCAGATGATGCGCGGCTACGAAAAATTAAGCGCGAAGGTCGAGGAGACAAGCGCGTTGGTTTCGCAGGTGGCGCAGGCGAGCAAAGACGAAATGGTCTCGATCGAGCATATTAACGAGGTCGTCGAGACAATCGAGAAAATGACGCAAGAATCCGAGCGCGTGGCGCAAAAAACCCACGCGATCGCGACGCGAACCTCCGAAATGGCGCGCGCGCTTGCAAGCGTTACGAACCGCAAAAAGTTTCGTCGGGCAAGCGGCGACGAACAGATTAGAACGCTCAAAAACCTGATTGAAAACGGTTTTAGCGATCTCTTCTCAACGGACGCGAAGCCGCTTGCGGATAAAACTAAACGGGACGTTATTTGATACGATCGGCTCTACTCGTTTTGTGCGCGAGCGCGGTTATACGCGCTTCCGACCCGCCGCCGTTTGATTTCGACGAACTGATGAAAAAGCCGCCTTCAAGAGCGCGCGATTTCGCGTCGCTGCTTTTTTTGCGCTCAAGCGAGCCTTCAAACGCGCAAAAACGCGCCGTTTTTTATTCGATAAAATCGCCGAAGCCGCCGCATTTTTCCGCATTTTTGGCGCAAAACAAAGAGTTAAGCAAACTCGCCGAATGCCGAAACGTTGAAAGCGCGCGGCTGATAAACGTCTCCGACGCGTGCCTTTCCATAACGCTTAGCGCGGCGCGAGCCGAATCGCTTTCAAGCGCCGATCGCCTGAAAATCGCCGAAAAAGTAGAGGCGATCGATCCGTTCAAAGCCGCCGTTTTCAAGGCTTTAGCGGCGAACAATCCGCTTGGCGCGGCGGCGGATGATTTGGATACGTTTTATTCGATCGCGCTTGGCGTATCGGGCGCGTTTTTAAGAAAGCAATCCGACTTTTATTTCGCGCCGACGGCGATCGCAAAACTCCAAACCGACTCGCGTTTTTCGGCGTTTTTGGAGCGTTTGTCGCAACTGGATAAAAACGCGAAGCTACTAGAATCCGTCTCCGCCGCCGACGAGAGCAAACTCGATTTCAAAGGCGCGTTTTATCTTGGCGTTATCCGCGTTATGCGCGGCGATCTTAAAAACGCGCTGAAAGCCTTTGAAAGAGCCGAAGCAAAAGCCGCGTCTCGCTACGAAAAAGATCGCGCCCTGTTTTGGCTTTATTTGACAAGCAAAAACGACGTTTATCTTTACCGTTTGTATTCAAGTAGGGAGATTAATTTTTACACGCTTTATTCGCGCCTTAAAAACAATCGTCCAATGCCTACGATCGTAACCGAAATTCCAGCGTCAAAAACCGCGAAAGCGATCTATGACGATAAACAACTTTTTGATCCGTTTTTCTGGGGCGAGCTTAGTAAAAAAATAGCCGATCGCGACGCGATGGCGCTAAAAACGGAAATGGACAAACTAGGGCATAAAAACGCCGAGCCGTACCGCGCCGCGATCGCATACGCTTTGGCGACGGATAACGCGCCGATTTATTATCTAAATCCATATCCTGACGCGCTAACAGATCTGTCGATCGACGAGCTTGCTACGACGCTTGCGATTATGCGCCAAGAAAGCCGCTATATTCCTGCGGCGCTATCGACGAGTTACGCGGTTGGCTCAATGCAAATGATGCCGTTTTTAATAGAGGCGATGACCAAAGAGCGCAAAGATAAAAGCGACGTTTGGAGCTTTTTCGATCCATATCGCCAAGCGCCGTACGCTATCGGGCATATAAGGTGGCTAAGAGGCAAATTGAAAAATCCGCTTTTCGTCGCTTACGCCTATAACGGCGGGCTTGGTTTTACCACGCGGACGATCGAGGGTTATAAGCTCTTTCAAAAAGGAGAGTTTGAGCCGTTTTTAAGCATGGAGCGAATGCCGATTGAAGAGCCGCGAGAGTACGGCAAAAGCGTGCTAACCAATTACGCGATCTATCGTAGTTTATTGGGCGCGCCGATCGTTATCGATTCGCTTTTGGAAACGAAATAGTCGTCGATTTATTCGCGTCTTTTTCCAACAGCGTTAGATTTAGCGTCGTCGCGTTTGCGGCGGGAAAGCGAACGATATAGTATAAATTCCAGCGATTTACAAGCGGCATTAGTTTGAGCATTGGGCTGTTTTTATCGACCGCTTCCGCGCTTACGAAGTTTAAGCCGTTTAGATCCAAAGCGTAATTCGGATTGTTTAATCCCTGTTTTCGTTTGTCCTTAAAATCGTTTGCGATATACAGCCCGATCAAAAAAGTTTCCGAGGAGCTATACGCTTTGTTGTCGGGATAGATCGCGTTTAGATAGCCCGCGCTTATCTGCGCTTTGCTCTCGAAGCGATCGATGATCTCGCCCCTTTTCGTGTGCGGCAACGCCTCTGCGTAAGTCGCGCTTCCAGTGAAGTCAAAAAACGCGGATCGACCGCAACCGATCGCCGCAAGCGCGATCGCGACAAGGAATAAAACACGTTTCATAGCCGCCTCCAAAATCCTAAGCGTCATCATATCCAAACGGCGATTTTAGTCCGCTTTGCTACAATTGCGACTGATTTATTTGAAAGCGAAGTACCTCTTATGCCTACTCAACACGATTCCTTTGAGTCTTTCGGCTTCAAGCCGCAGATTTTACGCGGCGTTACCGACGCCGGTTTTGTTACTCCAAGCCCGATTCAATCGGAAGCTATGCCGTATATTTTGGAAGGGCGCGATCTGATTGCCCAAGCGCAGACGGGCACGGGTAAAACCGCCGCGTTTGGCTTGCCCGCGATGAACCGCATTGAGCAAACCGATCGGGTGGAAATGCTTGTGATCACCCCCACAAGAGAGCTTGCCACGCAGGTTAGCGACGAGCTTTTTAAGCTTGGCAGATTCGCGGGCGTTAAAACCGTTACGGTTTATGGCGGACAATCGTCCTATCGACAGGTCGATCTGATTAGTCGAGGCGCGCAAGTGGTCGTGGCTACTCCCGGACGGCTTTTGGATTTGCTCAGTTCCGGTCGATTGAAAAATTTCGAGCCTACGATCGTTATTCTGGACGAAGCCGACGAAATGCTTGATATGGGCTTTTTGGACGATATTAAGGAAATATTCAAGTTTCTGCCCAAAGAGCGCCAAACGCTGATGTTTAGCGCGACTATGCCCGCGCCGATCAAAGAGCTGGCGGGACGCATTTTGCGCGATCCCGTTAGCGTTAAGGTTACGCCCGCCGAAGAGACGGCGAACAAGGACATATTCCAACAATACTACGTGATCGAGGAGCACGAGCGCGACGACGCTATTTTGCGGTTATTCGACGCGGAAGAGCCTAGCAAATCGATTATCTTTACCCGCACCAAAAAAGAAGCCGAGCGCCTAAGCACGATGCTAATCGCCAAAGGCTACGGCGCGAAGGGTTTGCACGGCGATATGGAGCAAAAAAGCCGCGAAGAGGTTATCAAAGGCTTCAAAAGCAATCAACTTGATATTTTGGTCGCTACGGACGTGGCGGCGCGCGGTTTGGACGTGAAGGACGTCAGCCACGTTTTCAACTATCATATTCCGTTTGATCCAGAAAGCTACGTGCATAGAATCGGGCGCACGGGCAGAGCGGGCAAAAAGGGCATAGCGGTTACGCTTGTAACGCCGCTAGAATACAAGGAGCTTCAGCGGATTAAGAAGATCGCAGGCGCGGACATTCGCCAAGAGAGCGTGCCGACGCTTGGAGACGTGAAAAAGGCGCATTCGGGCAAGCTGGTTAGCGCCGTTTTGAACGCCCGCTTAAACGACGACGCGCAACGGATTTTGACCGTTTTGGAAGAGCAGATCGACGTGCAGCAACTCGCGCTCAAGGCGCTTTCGTTGCTTATTGAAAAACAAAATATCACTGGACCCGATAGTATTGGCGTAAATCCGCAAAGATTGGAAAAACTTCTAAACGATCACAGGCGCGATCGCCCGTCAAAACGCGGCGGCGCAAAAGGCGGCGGCTATTCCAAATTCAAAAGAAACGGCGGTTTTGGCGGCGGCGATCGCGGCGGCGGCGGGAATTATCGAGGAAACAGGACTCGATCGCGGCGCGACGATAGATGAAAGATTTCGAGGCAAAAAGACGAGTCAGGTTTATTAAGGAACTTGAAAGGTTTTTGTCCCGCGCCTCGAACTACCTCAATAAAGCGGACGCGGATTGGTCGGGATTTTGTTCTTTGACGCAAAACGCGCCCAAATCCGACGACGTGAAAATATATAACTCGCGCTATTGCGAGCTAATCCGCTTGGCAAACGAGTTGATCGCCCGCGCAAACGGCGAACCGATCGCGCTAAACGACGTTGCCGATTGGCTTCGCGGCGAATTAAACCGCATTGAGAAAAACGCGCGCGAAAAAGCCTACAATCGCCAAAAATCCCGCGCTTTAAGCGAATAATTTTCTTATCGCGGGCGCATATCGGCGCAAGCGCTCTTGCGGCGACGGGCGCTTCGTTATTTTGCCAGACGTTGCGCTCTAGCCGCCGCGTTTGCTAACGTAATTCTTTGCGGCGCGCTTTGTTGTTTTGACGGACGTTGCGCCCTAGTTGTTCCTCTAGTTGCTCATCTAGTAGGCGGGCGCTTCGCTGTCTTGCCAAATGTCGCGTCATTAAAACGTTAGCCATTGTAAGGTCAAGCGCGCGCCGCTCTCAAGCGCTAACGCTACAGCCTCGCCGCTTTAACCGGCAACTTCCGTTAAAATATGCATGGTCAAGCGCGCGCCGTCGCCTCGTTATGGGCAACCAAGTTTGCCGACTTAAAATAAGCGCGGTTATATTGACTTGATAGTTAAATTCGGCTATAATTCCGCTTCCGTTTTTCGATGGGGTATCGTCTAACGGCAGGACAGCTGGTTTTGGTCCAGTTAATCGAGGTTCGAATCCTTGTACCCCAGCATTAAACGATAGGATGCGGAGTAGAGCAGTCCGGTAGCTCGTCGGGCTCATAACCCGAAGGTCGCAGGTTCAAATCCTGCCTCCGCTACCATTGACAAACCCTGATAAATCCTAACCTTACTTCCGTCTTCCGTATAGCGAACTTTACTTTAGTCCGCGCTTAATACTAGATTTATACAGGATCGGATCAAATGATATTGGGCAACCCCTATTTCTTAGAGAATAAATACTTGGTCATAATCAAGACAATACCAAATATTTCCGCTAGAGTAGCCGCTACAAATACGCTGATAGCTTGGTCGCTATAGTCTAGCCAACCTACTCCGTATGCAAAGAATATAGCATTAACAATCACTAACTGAATTAAACAGGCTATTCTAAAGTGCTTGGCGAAAGTCTCTTTTAGCGAGACGTCTATTTTTAGACTTCTTAGTAATGCCCGTTCTGTATCCTCTTCAAGAGTTGGATCATCGTCTATCTCAAGGTTAGAGGCGTTCCTTGCGCTCTCTATGGTATCGTTAGCCAATGTCGGCATTTAAGTTAAGCTCTAAAAATCTGATGGCTAAGGCTTCGGTCGACTCTTTGAAGTGGGTTAGAAGCACATCAAAGGAAATGCCAGCCGTATGGAGTTTTCTAACGGCGTTCTCAGGCATAAGCAGATTAGCGGCAAACTTATTGGCAAACCTCTCGCTTACGCTTTTGATGTTATTTCTGTAGTCTATATATTCAAAGGCTTCTTCCTTTTGTCTTTCAACAAAATGACCTATCTCTGAGCGCAAGTAAACCGTAGTCTTAGATAGCCTTCTGTTCTGTTTAGGCAAATTACGGGTTTATCCCCTTTATCTTTATAGATGACGCCAGATACGCCTCCATTAAGGTTGGTAAGAGTAACCTTCATTCCAAGACTTCTGGCAATCTTGACGGGATCAACAGGGAATACGTCTTCCTGCCAATACTCCCATAGTATCTTTTCAGCCTGTTCTTTAGGGTCTAATCTCATAGCAAACATTCTAGCATATAAACTTAAACGTAGGGTGATCTATGACAAAACTAAGTAAAAGAAATATATCACTAGTAAAGCACAAGGAATACTCTCTAATTGATACTCAAAGAATTCATGCCCAAATAGAGTTACTCTCTAAACACTCTCTTCCTTACGATATAGTAGACTAACACTAGGTATAGTACCAAAGTAGAGAGTAAGTCAACGCCATATTTCATTTATTAAGCCTTTGTGTACTCAACAACAACTTTATAAGGCGCATTATTTCGCGCATTAGGACACTGCGTATTCCACCATAGATCGCCTACTGATTTATAAATGTTAGACGCATACCTATTTCCAAGCGAATCGTGATATTCGCCGCTTGTAATTGTGGTCGTGCCGTTAGTGGTACTCCAAAAGGCTTGTACAGCTACTACATCGCCAAC
>JAISMA010000119.1 GCA_031276985.1 Helicobacteraceae bacterium
CAAAAGATTGCTTAAAGTAAGATAAAGTTGATGGTGATAGTGAATGCTTTCTGAAGGCATTGGTTATTGAAGGGGAGTTGAAGGGGAAAGAGTTTGAGACTTGCGGTGTTTGGGGTTGAGAGAGTTTGTTGGTGTTTGGGGGGTGTTATGTTTGGGTTGTGTCATTCCCGCATTCCTCACGACTTGAAGCGCTTACGCGCTTCGTTGTTCGTCGCGGAAATGACGGAAGGGACGCGGGAATGACGGAAGTTACGATCGATAACAAAAGCAAGAATGATCGCAACTCGATCATCTCTTTGGATTCCCGCCCTGTGCCTCACGATTACCGCGAGGCATTGCGGGAATGACGGAAGTTGGCGATCAGTTGCGAAGGCAAAATCAATCGCAACTTGACTGCCTCTTTGGATTCCCGTCGCGTCGGCGCTGTGAAGCCAAATCGTTATGGAACAAAAACTGCTTATAACCATGCAAGTAATGACTCGTTTTAAGGAGCCGAAGGCATGGGCTTTCTCAAGATAAACACCAATATCGCGGCGATGAACGCGCACGTCAATTCTACGACCACAAACCGCGAAATTGACAAATCCGTGGGCAAACTCTCGTCGGGACTACGCATCAATAAAGCGGCGGACGACAGCTCTGGCATGGCGATCGCCGATAGCTTGCGAAGTCAGGCAAATTCGCTTGGGCAGGCGGTTCGCAACGCCAATGACGCGATCGGCATTATCCAAATCGCCGACAAAGCTATGGACGAGCAGATCAAGATATGCGACATCATCAAAACCAAAGCGATCCAAGCCGCGCAAGATGGGCAAAATCAAAAAAGCCGTACCGCGATTCAGCGCGACGTCAATCGTCTGATCGAGCAGTTGAACAACATCGCCATTCAAACGAGCTTCAACGGCATGAAGCTACTTGCGGGCAGTTTTGTCAACAAAGAGTTTCAAATCGGCGCGTATTCCAACGAGACGGTCAAAGCCTCGATCGGCTCTACGCTGGCTAGCAAAGTGGGCGGCATTCGGCTGGAAACCACCGCGACGATCACCGCCGCGGGCGAAACGGTACTCACTTTTCAAAGTCCCACAGGCGCAGCGCCGATCATACTAGAAAGCGTGGTGATTAGCTACAGCGCGGGGACGGGTTTGGGCGCGCTTGCCGAATCGATCAACAAATACAGCGACACGATCGGAGCGCGCGCGACCTACAACGTGCAATCCACAGGCGAAACCGCTGTACGGGCAGGCACGGTGAGGGCGCTAACGATCAACGACGTGCTGATCGGCGACGTGGATTACATAGAAGACAACGATCGCAACGGCAACCTCATAAACGCGATCAACTCCTTTACGATACTAACGGGCGTCTACGCAAGCACAGATGAGCAGGGGCGACTCAACCTCACATCGCGGGACGGGCGCGGCATTCACGTAACCACAAGCGCGGGCGGAGCGCTCACGGGATTTGGCGAGACGAGCGCGGCGGCGCACGAAAATTACGGGCGATTAAGCATGGTGCATAGCAACGCGCGCGACATAAATTACGAGGCGACAGGACCGCTTGTTGGCATGATCAATTCGGGCGGCTATCAAGCCTTTGCGAATATGGAAGACGTGATGGGCAACTTCACGGCTTTGCAAGGCGCGGCGAGCGGCGCGTTCGCAAACGCCATACAATCCGCGGCGGTAGGAAAGTATCTGGGCGTGGGCGTTACCACACGGGAAGGCGCGATGATCACGATGGACATAGCGGACGCGGCGCTGGAGCTTCTTGATGAAATTCGCGCCGATCTTGGCGCGGTGCAAAATCAGATCGAGGTTACGCTGACCAATATCTCCAACGCGCAGGTTAATGTACAAAGTTCAGAATCAACCATTCGCGATCTGGATTTCGGCGCGGAAAGCGCGAATTTCAGCAAGCAGTCGATTTTGGCGCAATCGGGCAGTTTCGCGCTGGCGCAGGCAAATCAGATTCAGCAACACGTTCTTCGCCTGCTTCAATAAATGGAGCGCAACTACCGCAAAAATCTGGACGCGCTTTACGGGAAAAACCGCGAGCTATGGGAGCGCTTGCGTCTCGTTGAAGGCAACACGCGCTACGAGGTTTTTGCGGGGCGCGATCCGATCGATATAAATATATTGGAGAGCGCTTCGCGTCTTACGCTATATACAGAGCCGATCGCCGATACAGAGAATAAAATCAACGAGTTTCATAAGTATCTTAAATATCCGTTTTTGTGTCTTTTTGGGATTGGAAATGGCTTTTTTATTAAAGCGCTATTGGGCAGGAAGGCGCTTGAGCACCTGATCATTA
The DNA here is from genome assembly GCA_031276985.1 of Helicobacteraceae bacterium. Lineage (GTDB taxonomy): Bacteria > Campylobacterota > Campylobacteria > Campylobacterales > SZUA-545 > JAIRNH01. Next base: position 2,311 of record JAISMA010000119.1, read on the forward strand.
TAGAGCCAGAAATAGAGATTATTTATATCGCTTTGCATATCAACGATTTCAGCAAAGAGATCAACAGCCTTCGGCTCATCGTACTACACGCGGACGATCTCACGTCGGATTTGGCGATGCGTATATGCAAAATGGACAAGATCGTCGTGTATCTAAAGCTGTACAATTTGGAGCTTACCACAGAGTATTACTCAAAGTATTACAGCGTGATCACAAAGGTAAATAAGATTATGGTAGAGGCGATCTACCAATCGATCGTTATGCACGGAAATGATCTCAATGACGCGCTTACGGGATTGGATAACTTTCTGGAAAACGCCGATGATATGATCGCAAGTATCCCGTTTATTGATTTTCGCTCACAAGAGTACAGCCAAACAGCGGTGATCGTCGCCACGGGACCATCGCTTACAAAGCAGTTAAAAACACTAAAGGAAATAGAGGAATTTGTAACGATTATAAGCGTTGACGCCTCACTGCCGATCTTGGAACGACACGATATAACGCCCGATATAGTAACTTCGCTGGAACGGATAGAACTAAGCGCCGAATTTTACGAAAAAACAAGCGAAGCGTTTCACAAGAAGATCGGTTGCTTCGCCATAAGCGCGCTGGCTCATCAGCGCGTGATCAAAGCGATCAAAGGGCAAAAAAGCCTTATTTTGCGCCCTTTTGGATATATGCAGGTTTTTGAGCTTCATCGGTTTGGATACGCGGGCATAGGTATGAGCGCGGCAAATATGGCATACGAAATTGCCTATATAACAGGACATAAAAATACGCTTTTAATCGGACAGGATTTGGCATATAGTTCAGACGGCGTAAGCACACACGCAAGCGGACATATATTTGGTGAAAAAGATGAGGGATTTCTGAAAAACAATAAAGCAGAAAACGATCTGTATTTGCCCTCGTGGGACAACAGCGGCACGGTTAGATCAAACGCCACTTGGCAGATGTTCAGAAACTTTTATATCCAAAACATTACCGACGCGAAAGAGCGCATGACAACGTATAACTGTACGGAGGGCGGTTGCTATATAGACGGCGCGATTCATAAACCATTCATAACAGTTATCAACACTCTTATCGATCGAACAAAACCCAAAAAACATCTTGCTTTCGCGCCAATAGATGAGGTTATGGCAACGCATGATAGAAAGAAAATAAAAAGCGTGATAAACGCGATGATCAAAGAAGCGGATAAAACGATTGACGCGCTTTCGGCGCTACTAAAAGACGTAACCAAAATCGCGCTTGCGCTAGAGAAAATAACGCTTGCCGAACAGCTAAAAACAGCGGATTTCAAGGCGATCGAAAAGCTAAATATCCGTATCGATCGCTTCAAAACACGCCTAAATGATCCGCTCTTTGCCAAATACTTTTGGGAGTCGCTACGCGCGATCGTGATCAATCAGGAATTAAATATCGCCAAGATTGTGGTTCAGATCGCCAGCACGATCGAGGAGAAAAATCGCATTTCTTTGGAATTTCTCTTTGCGCATCGTATGTGGCTTTTTACAGTGCTTGGCGCAATAAGCGCGCAAAAGGAAATTTTGCTGAAATACGCTTAATAATTTCGCCAAAACCGATCGCAAAAGCCGACTTTTTGTATGCTTGCGATTAAAATTTGCCAAAAAGGACAAACGGAATGGAAGTGTTGAGCGTCGTTTTAGTCGTTATAGCGATCTTGATTATTGTAACGATCCGAATGGGAATCGTGGTTGTGTCGCAAGCCGAAGTACACATGGTCGAGCGGCTGGGCAAATTCGATCGGGAGCTAAGGGCGGGCTTTCATCTGATCATACCCTTCATCGAGCGCGTCGCGGCGACGCTTAGCACCAAAGAGCATATCATCAACATTCCGCGCCAGCCCGTGATCACGCGCGATAACGTTACGATTCACATCGATGGAATCGTCTTTATCGCCGTAACCGAGCCGTACAAAACAAGCTACAACGTTACCAACTACCAGCTTGCCGTCTCAAACCTCGCGCTCACGACGCTTAGAAGCGAGATCGGCGCGATGACGCTTGATGAAATTCTCTCAAACCGCGAGCATATCAATTCGCGCATTCTGGTCATTTTGGACGAGGCGGGCTCTAACTGGGGGACGAAAGTTACGCGCATCGAGATTAGCGACATTGCCGTGCCGATCGAGATTCAGGAAGCGATGAGCATGCAGATGAAAGCCGAGCGCGAAAAACGCGCGATCGAGCTGAAAGCGCTGGCGGATAAAGAGGCGGTGATTCGATCAAGCGAAGCCTACAGAGCCGAGCAGTTTTTGAAAGCCGAAGCGATCGAGAGAATGGCGGACGCGCAAGCCTTTCAGGTCAAGGCGATCGCAAAGGCGCAACAGGAGGCGATCGAGGTCATCGCGGCGGCGATCGGGCAAAACGCGCAATCGGCGGAATATCTGCTGGCAAAAGACAGAATCGCGGCGTTTAACGAGCTTGCGAAAAATCCGAGCAAAGACAAGATCGTCGTGCCGTACGAAGCGGTCGATCTGATCGGCGCATTGACGGTGTTTGGCGACACGCTCAAAAAAGCCGTAAGCAAATCTTAAGGCGGCGCGTTCGCGCTTCGCAATGTTAAGCGCAAAGTAAATTTTTATCGCAAGGAGACGCAATGGAAGTCGGCGCGTGGGTGTTGATCGCGGGCGTGGCGCTGGTCGCGCTGGAGTTGGTTACGGGCGGCTTTTACCTGCTGTGGTACGGCATTGGGCTGGCGGTTAGCGGCGCGATCGGCTGGGCGATCGGCAGCGACGAATGGGCGTGGCAGATTGCGATCGGAATGGCGATCGGTTTGGTTTTGATGATTGTTTTTCGCAAGCGGCTGGTTCGCAAGCGCAAAAACGAGCCGAAAGACGAATTTTTGCTAGAAGAGGGCGAAGGAACGATCAAAGAGGGCGATCTGGTCGAATTTCGCGGCACGTTGTGGCGCTACGACGCGGAAGTTGGAGCGCAATTTGCCGTCGGCGAGCGCGTCAATGTTCGCCCGCAACCCGGCGCCCGCGTTCTTGTCAGGAAAAAATAACCCCTTTGCGAAGCGATAAGGAAGCAAAACTGTGAACGACGACAATAAGATACTCAATCGTTTCATGATTCTTTGTTTTGTAGACGCGGAGTCGTTTACGCAAGGTAGAAAGGCGTTTGAGAAAGGCAATTACGAGGCGGCGCTCCAATTATACAGTCAGGCGTTGGAAGAAACGACAAACGAATTCGATTTAGCTCTTGTTTATTGCAATCTCGGCGCCGCTAATTATATGAGCGGCAATTACGAAGACGCAATCGCGGCTTGCAATCAATCGATCGCAATCAATCCTGACGACGCTAAAGCCTATATATGTCGAGGAGCGGCTTGCGCCAAGTTGGGCGATCATCGACGCGCCGCGCAAGACGAGGAAAAAGCGCGTTGGCTTGATAGAGATAGAACCGATCATGACGACGATACGTCTTATAACGACGCGGATAATGACGCTCGCGGCGGCGCAAACAATCTCGTCTATGTCGATGAGCGACAATCGGGAAACGGCGGCATATTCTTTTTTTTGGCGATAGCCGCGGCATGCGTATTTGGCTATTACGCATATTCCGCATATACCGATAGGGCTAACATTGAAGCGGCGATCAGGGATAACTCCGCGGTAAAAATAAAGTCGTTTAGCGTCGATAATAAAATTACTTACGGCGACGGAACGATAAATTATTTTTTTCACGGAATTTTAGAAAACGGCGTTCAGTTTCAAGCATACGCGCAAATATCTAAATCCAACAGCGGATTGCAAATGCGTTATGGAAATGGCGGCTTAAATACAACTTTATGTTCTGGTATGTTTGTAAACGCTATGGTAAGTTTTTGCGCATGGTGATTTATTACTCGCCGCTTTTGCTTGCATAATCGCTCAATTAAAGCATAGCGCGTTCGCTAAACCGCAGATCGCCGCAAATCGATTCATAGCGACATAATGATCGCGCTGAAATAAGCTTGCCGATCTCGCGCAATTGACGGCATAACCAATCTGAACGCATTTTTTTTTGGATACTCGCCTTGCGGGGATGAATAAGGGGCGAAAATACGATTTGTTGCGAGATTAACGGCGCAAAGTTAGACGTTAAAGCGAAAATGTATCACGTCGCCCTCTTGCACGACGTAATCCTTGCCTTCAAGCCGCATAGCGCCCGCCTCTTTTGCCTTGCTTTCGCCGCCAAAACGTACGAAATCGTCGTAGCCGATCACTTCGGCGCGGATAAAACCCTTTTCAAAGTCGTTGTGAATCACGCTCGCGGCTTTTGGCGCTTTCCAGCCCTTGCGGATTGTCCATGCCCGTACCTCTTTTACGCCCGCCGTGAAGTAGCTTTGTAGCCCCAGTAGCTCAAAACCTTTGCGAATAATCAAATCAAGCCCGCTTTCGCTAACGCCGATCGCCGCTAGATATTCGCGCCGCTCCTCGTCGGTTAGCCCCGCCATTTCCTCTTCGGCTTTGGCGCAAATCGTGAAAACCTGCGCGCCGCGTTCAAGCGCGTAACGTTCTATCGCCTCGACGTGGCGGTTTTTTGCCGCTAAAGATTTTTCGTCGACGTTCGCGGCGAAAATCACGGGTTTGGCGCTAAGCAAGCGCGTTTCTTTCAGTACCTCGTCAAGCGCGTTTTCGTCGGCAAACCTAAACGTAGCCGCCGCTTTCGCGTCGTTCAGCCACGCCGATAAACCCTGCGCGGCTTCCAATTGCGCCTTTGCCGCCTTGTCCGCGCCGCGCGCTTTTTTGGCGATCGCGTCGATCTTTTTGTTCAGCGTTTGAATGTCGGCTAGGATTAGCTCGGTTTGGATAATCTCAACGTCGCGGATTGGATCGACAGAGCCTTCCACATGCGCGATATTCGTATCGTCAAAACAGCGCGCCACGTGCAAAATCGCCTCGCATTCGCGGATATTGGACAAAAACTGATTGCCAAGCCCTTCGCCTCTGCTCGCGCCCCGCGCCAATCCCGCGATGTCCGTAAATTCCGCCTGCGAATACACGATCCGTTCGGGATTTACGATTTTGGCTAACGTTTTCAGCCGCTCGTCGGGCACTTCCACAATCGCCTTATTCGGCTCGATCGTGCAAAACGGATAGTTCGCCGCCTGCGCGATCTGCTCTTTGGTCAGCGCGTTAAAAGTCGTCGATTTGCCTACGTTTGGAAGCCCTACAATGCCAATGCTAAGCGCCATTACAAACTTTCAAGCCAATCGATCGCCCAGCGCACAGCCGCGCCGCTTGCGCCAAACGGATTAACGCCCCACGGCTTTTCCACGTAGCTTGGTCCCGCGACGTCCAAATGCGCCCATTTGTCGAGGTTTTCCTCTTTGATGAATTCGCTTAAAAACAGCGCGGCGGTGATCGCGCCGCCGTAGCGAACCGAAGCGCAGTTTGCCATATCCGCCACCTCGCTTTTGAGCAGTTTTTTCAGGTAACGGTTAAACGGCAGTTCAGCCGCAAGCTCGCCGCTGTTTTTGGCGGCTTGTAGCAATGAGCGCTTCAGATCGTCGTTGAAGCCCATTACGCCGCTTGTGTGTTCCCCAAGCGCCACTACGCATGCGCCCGTCAAAGTGGCGAGGTCGATTATGTAGTCGAGATTCGACGCGACGTCTTGCGCGTAGCACAAGCAGTCGGCAAGCACCAGCCGCCCTTCCGCGTCCGTGTTTTTGACCTCTATTGTTTTGCCGTTTTTGGCGCGCAACACGTCGTCGGGTTTGTACGCCGCGCCGCCGATCATATTCTCCGTCGCGCCGATCACCGCGTGAATGGCTACGGGCAGTTTCAGTTTGGCGGCGGTTTTGATAATGGCGATAGCCGCCGCGCCGCCCGCCATATCAGCTTTCATCGTGGTCATATAATCTGCGGGCTTCAGGCTTAATCCGCCGCTGTCGTAGGTTAGCCCCTTGCCGACGATCGCGACCGTTTTCGCGGCGTTTTTCGGCTTGTAGCGTAGATGAATCAGGCGCGGCGGCTCGGCGCTTGCTTGACTAACCGCCAAAAATGCGCCCATACCGCTTTCTTTGAGGTACATCTCGTCGTAAACATCGCATGTGATCCCGCGCTCTTTTGCAACCTGCCGCGCCGCGAATGCCAAAGCGGACGGCGTCATATCCTGCGGGGCGCGATTGACCAGATCGCGGGCGAAATTGACGTTTCCGCCGACGATCGCCGCGTATTCGATCGCCGCGCGAACGGCGTTTTCGTCGACCTTCGCGCCGTAAAAATTCTCCGCCGTCAGATAGATCGTCTCGATTTGTCTCTGTTTGGGCTTGGATTTGTACTCGCTAAATTCATACGCGCCAAGTATCAGACCGAAGGCGATCGCTTTGGCTACGTCCGCGCCGCTTTTGTCGTAACTGGCGATTGCGGCGTCTTTTATTTTCAGCGTTTTAAGAACGTCGATCGCTTTGGCGGCGGCTATGCGAAAACTTTCCAGATCCTCTTCGTCCTCCACGCCGACGTACAATTCGCCTCTTTCGACAAGTAGCGCGCTTGTTTCGTCCGCGCCGTTGAATCCGACTTTTTCCAGTAGCGCCCGATCGCCGATAAACGATCCGTCTAAATCTTTATTCAGGACAAAAACGACTTTAATATCGGCTTTGACCTCTTCTTTGAACTCAATCTTCATTGCCCGTAACTCCGACAAAAATGCGCGGATTTTACTCCAAAACCGATTATTGCGGCGCGATCAACCGACGGCTTAAACGATTGCGCCGCTAAAAAGCGCCTATTTGCTAGACTTGCGGGACTTTTTCACGAGGAATGCTTTATGGCTCTGAAACAATCGCAATATATCTGGCTGGACGGCGAATTCGTCGCGTGGAGCGAGGCGAAAGTACATGTGTTGTCGCATTCGTTGCATTACGCGAACTCGGCTTTTGAAGGGCTTCGCGCCTATCCGACGGATAAAGGGCTGGCGATCTTTCGTCTGCAAGATCACACCAAACGGCTGTTAAACACCTGCAAAATGTCGCTCTTAAAGTGTCCGTATGACGAGAAAACGCTAAACGAAGCGCAAGTCGAAGCGTTACGCAAAAACAGCTTCGCGCCCAAAACCAGCGTATATATCCGCCCGATTGTCTTTGTGGGTTACGGCGTAATGGGGGTTTATCACCTCAATTCGCCAATCAGCGCCGCTATCGCCGCGTGGGAATGGGGCGCGTATCTAGGCGACGAAGGACTAGAAAACGGCATTCGCGTCAAGATCAGCTCATGGACTAGAAACTCGGTCAAATCGATGATGGGCAAAGCCAAAGTCGCCGCCAACTACCTAAATTCGCAAATGGCTAAATGCGAGGCGATCGAGGCGGGCTACGACGAAGCGTTGCTGCTTGATAGCGAAGGGTTTGTAGCCGAAGGCAGCGGCGAGTGTTTTTTCATCGTCCGCGACGGCGTTTTGATCACGCCGCCAAGCGACAACTCGCTTGAATCGATCACGCAAAACACGGTAATCGAGATCGCCGCCGCTCTTGGCGTTCGCGTCGAGCGTCGCCGTATTACCCGCGACGAGGTTTATATAGCCGACGAAGCGTTTTTTACGGGAACGGCGGCGGAGATCACGCCCGTTCGGGAGGTTGATTCAAGAACAATCGGCGAGGGCAAACGCGGCGCTTTGACCAAACGGCTACAAGAGGCGTATTTTGACGTCGTATACGGGCGCGATTCAACATTCGCGCGATTTTTAACTTTCATTAAGGACTAGACCAAATGCCAGCGGATATGAACGACTATTTTAAGAAAAACGGCGCAAACCCGCCGCGCCCTCCAGGAATTCCGCCCGATTTCCTCAAAAACTTCGGCGGCGGCAAAAGCGCGTTGATATACGTCGCAATCGCAATCGCTTTGGCGTTGCTTGTGGCGCGTCCGTTCGCAATCATCAATTCGGGCGAAGTGGGCATTCTGGTTACGCTGGGCAAATATCAAGAAGAACCGCTTTATCCGGGCTTTCACGTGATCATTCCGTTCGCGCAGAAGGTGATCGTGCAAGATACGCGCATGCGCGTGGCAAACTACAGTACGGCGGAGCAGCGCGGACAGGCGAGCGATCCGCGCGGCATTAGCGAGCGTCAGCCGATTTCAGTGCTGGATTCGCGCGGTTTGAACGTTGATGTGGAGATTACGATCCAATACGCGCTCAAAGCCGAAAAAGCGCCGTACGCAATCGAGAAGCTAGGGACAAACTGGGAAGAGAAGATAATCGCGCCCGCCGCTAGAGACGTGGTGCGAAGCATAATCGGCAACTTCGCCGCCGAAGAGCTGCCGCAAAGACGCAACGAGATCGCCGAGCAGATTGAAAAGCGCATGCGCGAAGCGCTGGAGAAGATCGACGGTCAAACAATCGAGCTTCAGGGCGTTCAACTGCGCGGCATTGCGCTACCCAAACGGATACAAGAGCAGATCGAGCAGGTTCAAGTGGCGCGGCAGGAGGCGGAAAAAAGCCGCAATATGGTCGAGCAGGCGAAGCAAGAAGCCCTTCGCAAAGCCGAAGAGGCGCGGGGTTTAGCCGAAGCGGAACGAATCGCCGCGCAGGGCGTAGCCGATCGCACGCGGATCGAAGCCGAAGCGCAGGCTAAAGCAAACGCGTTGATCGCCGCGTCGCTAACGGGCAATCTGCTTAACTTGCGCCAAATCGAGGTGCAGGGCAAATTCAACGAAGCGTTGCGCGAGAACAAGGACGCGAAAATATTCCTCACGCCTGGCGGCGCGACGCCGAATATCTGGGTGGATACCAAAGATCCGCAGCGCGTTTCGTCGACGGCTTCATCGGCGAAATAATGACAATCGACTGGGCAAAAAACCCTCTCGTTCCCGTCGTGGCGCAAGATAGCGCGACGCGGGAGGTTTTGATGCTTGCGTACGCCGATCAAAACGCCTTTGATCTGACGCTTCAAACGGGCTTCGCACACTACTTTTCAAGATCGCGCAATCGGCTGTGGAAAAAGGGCGAGCAAAGCGGCAATACGCAAAAGATAATCGAAGTTTTAAGCGATTGCGACGGCGATTCGCTGCTGTATATCGTGGAGCAAAAGGGCGCGGCATGCCATACGGGACGCAAAAGCTGCTTTTTTACCAAAGCCGAAAGCGGCGCGGAAACTGGAGATCGCGCCGATCGCGTAGTTGATCCGTCCGAGATTTACGGCGCGGTCGATCGCCTTTATCATACGATTTTGGAGCGCAAAAACGCCGATCCGAGCGTTTCATACGTGGCTTCGCTGTTTGCCAAAGGCGACAACTCGACGCTAAAAAAGGTGATCGAAGAGGCGGGCGAAATGGCGCTGGCGGTTAAAGACGGAGATCGAGAGCAGATCGTATACGAAACCGCCGATCTGCTCTTTCACGCGCTGATCGCGCTTGCGTCAAAAGCGATCGCGCCCGATCTGATTCGCGCCGAACTCAA
>JAISMA010000033.1 GCA_031276985.1 Helicobacteraceae bacterium
CCAATCCTTTCCGCAAAACCTCTTTGCGCCCGCGTTTGGATTCAACAGGGACGCTGGATTGCTGGAGTTTGCCGATAGCGCGAAGTTTCAAGAGCCGCCGAAAATTAGCTTCAAATGAACTTCCGCGAGGGGCAACGGCAAGCGCGGAGCGCGTCTCGGCGCTTGTTCGCGTTGTTTGCGTTAAGCGTTTTTATGGTCGCGTTGTTGGTTTGGTATGTATCGGCAATTTTATTAAGCCCCCTTTTTGCGCCTACCAATTCGATTGCTCCCATTGAGTTGTTTGCCAGATCGCCAAATTACGCTGTATTTGCTTTTATTTCCGTCGGCGCAATAATTGCGATCGGCGCATTTAATATGTCAAAAGCGCTTAACGGCAACGGAAATGCCGTAGCCAAAATGTTGGGCGCAAGAGCCATTTTGCGCTTCAAACCAATCGAAAAAAGATTGTTAAATATCGTGGAAGAAATGGCTCTTGCAAGCGGTATTCTACCGCCAAGCGTCTATGTGCTAAACAACGACGAATCTATTAACGCTTTAGTGGCTGGAGAAAACCAACGGAAAACCGCGCTTATAGTTACCAGCGGCGCTTTGCAATATTTAAGCCGCGACGAGTTGCAAGCGGTTGCCGCGCATGAGTTTAGCCATATTCGCAACAACGATATAAAGCTGAATATGCAAGCGGCTTGTTTGCTTGCGGGCATTATGTTTGTGGGGCATAGCGGCGCGGTTTTGATAGGTCCAATCTGGGGTATTTTATTAAGTCAGTCCGCCGACATTAGCGAGGAGGAACAAGCGCGAAATGAAAGTATATGGTATTCTATAAGACCATTTAGGTTTTTGTGGGTACTTGCGGGCATTCCGCTTTATTTTCTTAGCAAAATCGGCGCAATATTTGCATCGTTAGTCAAATCTTCATTTAATAAAGAGCGCGAGTTTTTAGCGGACGCTTCTGCGGTGCAATTCACGCGACAGATCGACGGCATAACGGGCGCGCTCAAAAAGATCGGCGGTTTGAAATCGACGGTCAAATCCGCGTCTGCGCCCGTGTTTAGCCATTTCTTTTTTGCCAGCGGCGTCGCGGAGACGTTTAAGTCTCACCCGCCGTTAGCGGAGCGAATTAAACGACTTGATCCGCGATGGGACGGAGCGTTTATCACTCCAAAACCGATCGCGGAATTTGAGAGAGAATTTAACGAGTCAAAATTTGCCGAACTTAACTGCCAAACGTTAGAAAAGTTGTCCGACGTTACATTGTTGGATTCTAACGATGAGGCGATCTCTAATATAAATGCAACCGATTTGCTAAGTATCGCTACGGCGGATATTGAAGCCGTTCCCGAATATCTGCGCGAACAAGCCGCCGACGCGCTTGCGGCTCGCTGGATTATTTACGCGCTGTTAATTGATCGCGTTGATCGCGCAGTAGCCTCAAGACAACATAAAATAATCGCCACTCGGGTTTATCCAGACGGATTTGAAAAGATCGCGACGGCGATAGATTCGCTTAAACGCGAAAGCGTCGTGCATTTAATTTTCTTATGCGTTCCCGCGCTTAAAAACCTTACAATCGATCAATATAAGCGCTTTAGAGAAGTCGTGGATTTATTGATCGAGGAAGACGGCAAAGTTTCATTATTTGAATTTAATCTTAAATATCTTGTCTTTTATCCTCTTGATATTGCTTTTGATTTGCGAAAACCTCCAAAGATCGTTTATAACGCTATTGAGCCGATCGCAAAAGAGATTTCAGTCGCGCTTTCCGCAATAGTATATGATCAATACCAAAACGACGAAAAAGCCAGATCGGCGTTTGATAACGTTTGCAAAACTAACGCCGTTTTAGAATATGTTCCTTCAAACAAAATCCTAACCCAAACGCTAGAAAGAGCTTACGATCGCATTCAACAATCCAACGACGAAATTAAACGACAGATCATAAATTTAGCTATCGAAAGCGTCAAATCCGACGGCGCGATCAGTCCCGAAGAAGCCGAAACAATTCACGCTTTACGATCCGCTCTTGGTTTAGGATATATGTAATGAACTTCCGCGAAGAACAACGACTTGCTAGGCGCAACTCTCGACGATTGATCGCGCTATTTGCGTTTAGCGTTATTGCTCTCATATGCTCGATTTGGTATTTCGTCGGGCTGATATGGCATTGCGGCGCCACTTTTCGCGGAGATGGCAATTTTGTTGATGTTGTTAACGATCCTATTGGATATTTTTATATCAATCCTTGGGATTTGTATTTGCTACTCGAGTTTGGCGGTAACTTATGGAATGTTACCATCATAGCGCTTGTGCTTGTGCTCAATCATATGGAATCATCAAAACTCAAAGATGACCGAAAAGTTATTGGCGAAATGCTAGACGCAAGAGAAGCGATACGCTTCAACCCAGTCGAAAGACGGTTATTAAATATAGTAGCTGAGATCGCGCTTGCAAGCGGGGTCGTGCCGCCGCGCGTTCATATCTTAAACGACGACGAGACAATTAACGCTTTAACGGTGGAGCAAAATCAACGCAAAGTAGCGCTTATAGTTACCAGCGGCGCTTTGCGATACTTGACGCGCGACGAATTACAAGGCGTGATCGCGCATGAATTTAGTCATATTCGCAACGACGATATGAAATTAAGCGCGAAAATGTTTTTGCCGATTTCCATAATAGACGTTATTGCCCTAATAGGTTTCAATGCTTTCATAACCACTCTAGATGTTATTATCTTTGCGGACGATCGGATTTTTTTAATCATCCATATATTTATTCTTACTGTGATATGCGCCTCATTTATTGCCGTTTGGTTAATGGGCAAAGCATGCGCATTGATGATTAAAAGCGCAATAAACAAAGAACGCGAATTTTTAGCGGACGCTTCGGCGGTGCAATTTTGCGGACATAACGGCATAGCGGGCGCGTTCAAAAAGATCGAGAGACTAAACTCGACTGTTAAAGCTCGTCATGCGTCCAAGTTTAGCTATTTGTTTTTCGCGCAAGCGATAAAAAGCCGCTTATTTGCCACGCACCCGCCTTTAGCGGAGCGAATTAAGCGCGTCGATCCGAAATGGGACGGGCAGTTTATAACTCCAAAACCGCTAAATAATTACGACGCTTTGAACTACAAACGCGACGCTTATGCGGCTACGATTGCGACTGCAAGCGTAGGTTCAGTAAGGAAAAACAAGGTTAAACAAAAAGTCGCGCCGATTGAAAGTCCCGACGCGGACGCAAAAGGCTTAACAAATAATCAGCCCGAAACCCAAACGACGGATCAAAACACAAACGAAAGCGAGATCGATTTGCTAAGTATCGCTACGGCGGATATTGAAGTTATTCCCGAATATCTGCGCGAACAAGCCGCCGATCCGCTTGCGGCTCGCTGGATTATTTACGTGCTGTTAATCGATCGACGCGATCTCGCCACAGCCTTAAGGCAACATAAAATGATCGCTACGCGGGTTTATCCCGATGAATTTGAAAAGATCGCGACGGCGATTGATTCGCTTAAACGTGAAAGCGTCGTGCATTTAATCTTTTTATGCGTTCCCGCGCTTAAAAACCTTACAATCGATCAATATAAACGCTTTAGAGAAGTCGCGGATTTATTGATCGAAGAAGACGGCAAAGTTTCGCTGTTTGAATTTAATCTAAAGTATCTTGTGTTTTACACGCTTGATATTGCCTTTGATTTACGAAAATCGCCAAAGATCGTTTATAACGCGATTGAACCGATCGCAAAAGAGATTTCGGTTGCGCTTTCCGCAATAGTATATGATCAATACCAAAACGACGATAAAGCTAAATCGGCGTTTGATAACGTTTGCAAAACTAACGCCGTTTTAGAATATATTCCTTCAAACAAAATCTTAACGCAAACGCTTGAAAGAGCTTACGATCGTATTCAACAATCCAACGACGAAATCAAACAACAGATCATAGATTTAGCCATTAAATCCGTTAAATCCGACGGCGTAATCGCGCCCGAAGAAGCCGAAACCATTCACGCTTTACGATCCGCTCTTGGTTTAGGATATATGTAATGAACTTCCGCGAAGAACAACAACTTACGCAACGCAATGCGCGATGGGTTATTGCCATCTTTGGATTAAGCGCTGGCTTTTTTGCGTTTTCAATCTGGTATGTCTGCGCGTCGCTAAATCGTGCCGCCTATGTAGTATCAGGCAAGCTTCAATTTCATACTTACGATTTTTTTCTTAATCCTTTGGATTTGTTTTTGGATATCTCGCCCATTGCCAACGCGGTGATTATTTTCTACATATTGGCGATAATGACGCTTAGCTTTCTTGATATAAAAAATGACGCCAAAAACGAAGACAAAACCGTTCCTGAAAAGCTAGGCGCGATAGCCGCCTCGCCCTCCAATCTAATAGAGAAAAGGCTATTAAATATTGTAGATGAAATGGCGCTCGCAAGCGGAGTTTTCCCGCCAAACGTTTATATTTTGAACGACGACGAGGCAATCAACGCTTTAACGGCGGGCGAAAATCGGCAGAAAGCGTCAATTATAGTTACAAGCGGCGCGTTGCAATATTTAACGCGCGACGAGCTTCAAGGAGTAATCGCGCACGAGTTTTGTCATATCCGCAACGAGCATATGAAGGCAGGCACTCTAATGCGTTGGTTATTTTTATTAACTATAATGGTTAGCGTTATTAGCATCTTATTCTTGGCGGCTACTGCCTTTGCGCTTTTACTGGATTATAAGTCTTATGCGCCAGTAGTATTGATGTTTGTGCCGTTTGTCATAATCGGGCTTATAGGCTTCACGTGCGCGTCAATGATTCAGTCGGCTTTTAATAGACAGCGCGATTTTTTGGCGGACGCTTCTTCGCTTCAGTTTTGCAGACATGACGGTATAGTAAGCGCGCTCAAAAAGGTCGGCGGATTAGGTTCGATTGTAAAAACCCCCGGCGAGTTCCTATACGGTCATTACTTTTTCAACGGAACGGTAAAAAGCAGTCAGTTTGCTACTCAGCCGCCACTCTTTGAAAGAATTAAACGCCTAGATCCAGATTGGAATGGACAATTTATAATCGCAAAAGCGTTAAAAAACGACGAGGATTTAAGCGTAGAAAACGATATAAACGCCGATCGCGATAAAAAGGCTACGATCGCGACCGTAACTAACGTCGCAATCGCTTTGTCCGACAAAAACAACGTTATGCAAAAAATTCAACATATCGCGACGGATACAAACGCGATTGATTTGCTTGGAAGCGCTACGGCAAATATAGAAGCTATACCCGAATATCTACGCGAAACGGCTTGCGATCCATTAAGCGCGCGTTGGATTATTTACGCGCTGTTAATCGATCGCTGCGATCGCGCCGTAGCCGCAAGACAAAACAATATAATTTCCGAAAGAGTTTATACGGGCGAATTTAATAAGATCGTCTCGGGCATTCTCTACCTTAAACGCGAAAGCGTCGTGCATTTAATCTTTTTATGCGTTCCCGCGCTTAAAAACCTTACAATCGATCAGTATAAACATTTTAGAGAAGTCGCGGATTTGCTGATTGAGGAAGACGGCAAAGTTTCATTATTTGAATTCAATCTTAAATATCTTGTGTTTTACCCGCTTGATATTGCCTTTGATTTACGAAAACCGCCAAGAGTTATTTATAATAGTTTTATGCCCATACCAGATGTGATTTCAGTCGCGCTTTCGGCAATCGTCTACGATCAGTACAAAAATGACGACGAAGCTAAACTTGCGTTTTATAACGCTTGTAAATCTATTAACGGTTTAGAATACGTGCCTTCCAGCAAAATCCTAACCCAAACGCTTGAAAGAGCTTACGATCGCATTCAACAAGCAAACGACGAAATCAAACGACATATTATAGATTTAGCTATCGCAAGCGTTAAATCCGACAACGTAATCGCGCCCGAAGAAGCCGAAACAATTCACGCTTTGCGATCCGCTCTCGGCTTGGGATATATGTAGCAAACAACGCCAAAACGTTATTCGTCTACATATCCCTCTTTTTTTAGCTTCTCGTTTTCAATATAGCTACGAATAACAAGCGACGCAATCACGCTCACTCCTATCACGATTACGGCGGAGATAGTTAGCTTCGTAAACGTCTCGTGCGAGACGACGCTTCCCCATAGTTGCGCTAACGCCAACAGCCCCCACGCGACAAACGTCGCTAGAGGAACCGCGATCCCGATTGTTTTCAACGAGTTCATTGCGCGTCCTTTTCCAATATGACAACATACGCTTCCCTAGCCCAGAAAAGCAACATTCTGCGTACGTCTTTTTCCATTGTAACAACCCGCCAGCCTTCCGCCGCGTTTTTGTTGAGAAACGCGCTGAATTTAACGGGATCAACCTTTGCCGCGCCCAGAAACAGCGAGCTTAATATGCCTTCTTGATAGATGACGACCTTATACTGCTTCATAACATCCCTTTCGTTGATTTTGATAGTAAAACTTTACCAAATAAATCTTAACGCGCAAAAAGAGTAAAATAATCGCTTTTTTCAAAGGACAAATATGTTCAAGCGTTTTAGAAGACTGCGCTCAAGCGCCGCTATGCACGATCTGACGACCCAGACGCGCCTAAGCAAAGACGATCTGATCTATCCGCTTTTCGCGGTTTTTGGCGAGGGCGTCCGAAACGAGATCGCCTCCATGCCAAACGTTTTTCAGCTCTCAATCGACGAACTTGTCAAAGAGGCGCGATCGGCGCAAAGCGCGGGAATCAAAGCGATAATGCTGTTTGGTATCCCGAACGTAAAAGACGCGATAGGCTCGGACGCGCTAAGCGATCGCGGCATTATCGCCGAAGCGACCAAAGCGCTCAAAAAAGCCGCGCCCGATCTGCTCGTTTTCACCGATCTGTGCTTTTGCGAATACACCGATCACGGACATTGCGGCGTTCTTGACAAGCAAGGCCGCGTGGACAACGACGCGACGCTTGAAAACCTAGCCAAACAGGCGCTAATTCACGCCAAAGCGGGTAGCGACTGCGTTTGTCCAAGCGGTATGATGGACGGCATGGT
This sequence comes from Helicobacteraceae bacterium, assembly GCA_031276985.1. Taxonomy (GTDB): domain Bacteria; phylum Campylobacterota; class Campylobacteria; order Campylobacterales; family SZUA-545; genus JAIRNH01. Next base: position 7,032 of record JAISMA010000033.1, read on the forward strand.
CGGCGCGATTCGCGCGGCGCTAGACGAAAACGGATTTGAAAATTTGCCCATTCTTAGCTATTCGACGAAATTTGCCAGCGCATATTATGGACCTTTCCGCGACGCGGCGCAATCGGCGCCCAGCTTTGGCGATCGGCGCGGCTACCAGATGAATCCCGCGAACGCGCGCGAGGCGATCGCCGAAAGTTTGGAAGACGAGGCGCAGGGCGCGGATATGCTAATGATCAAACCAGCGCTCGCCTATCTCGACATTACGCGGACGTTGCGCGATCAAACCAATCTGCCGATCGCCGTCTATAACGTGAGCGGCGAATACGCTATGCTTAAAGCGGCGCAAAAATTGGGGCTGATTGATTACGATCGCGCTCTTATGGAGACGATGATCGCCTTCAAGCGCGCGGGCGCGGATATGATTATCACCTATCACGCCAAAGAGGTTTGCGATCTGCTGGATAGGAGCGGACAATGAGACATTTTTTGAGCCTGAAAGATTACGAAAAGAGCGAAATTCTGGAGATTTTAAGCCTAGCGCGCGATATTAAGCGCGATCTAAAGGCAAATAAATCAACGCGGCCGCTTGCGGGCAAAAGTTTGGCGATGATCTTTGAAAAAAGCTCGACGCGCACTAGGGTGAGTTTTGAAGTCGGCGCGGCGCAGCTTGGAATGCGCCCGATATTTTTGTCCTCCCGCGACATTCAGTTAGGGCGCGGAGAGCCGATGAAAGACACGGCGCGGGTTATAAGCAGAATGGTCGATATGGTGATGATTCGCACCTTCGCGCACAGCCGTTTGGAAGAGTTCGCCGCGTATTCAAGCGCGCCCGTCATCAACGGGCTTAGCGACGATTTTCACCCCGCGCAACTAATGGCGGATTATATGACCATGCGGGAGCTAGGTTGCGGCGATCGCCCGATTGTGGCGTGGGTTGGCGACGGCAACAATATGGCAAACAGCTGGCTTATGCTTGCTTCCAAAATGGGTTTTGAGCTTCGAGTCGCCGCGCCGAAGGGCTACGAGATCGCGCAAAAATGGGTTGAGTTAGCCAAAGATTTCGCGCTTAAAAGCGGCGCGAAGCTCTATTTTTACAACGATCCGATCAAAGCCGTACAAGACGCAAACGTCGTTGCGACGGACGTTTGGACAAGTATGGGGCGCGAAGAGGAGAACGAAAAACGGCTTAAAGATTTTGGCGGTTTTGGCGTTACAAGCGAGCTTATGTCTCGCGCCGATCGCAAAGCGATTTTGCTGCATTGTTTGCCCGCTCATCGCGGCGAGGAGATAACCGACGAAGCGTTTGAATCGCATGCGGATTCGATATTTTTGGAAGCGGAAAATAGACTGCACGCGCAAAAAGGCGTTATGGTTTGGTTGAGCGACGCGCAAAAACGCCAATCTTAAATAACGCGGCGCTAAAAGGAGTTCGCGTAATGAAACGCGCAATACTAACGCTATCGCTTATCGCGTTGTCGTCAAGTCGTTTGTTTGCTGCCGATCCTATGTTACAAGAGTATTCCGAAGCTCTAGCGTTAGAGCGCGAAGCCGAAAAAGGCGATAAAGAAGCGGCGCTCAAACTAGGCAGATTTTACGATAGCAATCTATCAAACGAAGCAAAAGCTATCCATTGGTTCTCTAAGCGTTGCGGTCGTTGGAATAGCAAATGCGCTTTCGATATTGGAAGGATTTATCAACTTGATTCAAATTACGTTAAAGCTAAATTCTGGTTTGAAAAAGCCTACAAAATGGGAAGCGCCGACGGAGCTTTTATGACGGGCGTCGTTATAAGCGAATATGAATCTGACGAAGAAACCGCCATGAAATGGTATGAGATCGCTCACAAAATGGGTTCAAAAGACGCTGGGATTGAGATTGGGTTTATTTACTATGGACTGTATGACGATCTTGAAAAAGCGGCGGAGTGGTACGAAAAATCATATAAGCTCGGCAATCTCAAAGCGGTTATAAAATTAGGAATGCTTTATCGAGACGATATCAAAGATTACAAAAAAGCGCTTGAATGGTTTATGATCGCCTATAAAAACAA
>JAISMA010000040.1 GCA_031276985.1 Helicobacteraceae bacterium
TTGTTACCATTCGCGGCAAAAATCAAGGATTGTTTTCACATGCGACCAACTAGTCAGACAACTTTGAACAACGACGAATTAGCCGACGTTATCGACGCGAAAAAACGCGCTCTTATCGCGCTCAAACGCGAGCCTAACTGCTCTATATTTATCGACGAAAACGGCTTTGTCGATTGTTGTAGCGACAAGTTTGCCCGCTTAATCGGCATAGCGGACGATCGCGCCGTTCGCGGCAAACATTTTTGCGAGCTTTATCGTCTTTTCAGCGACAGCGAAACGTTGATTGAGGGCGCCAAAAACGCGTTTGAGGAGATTAGGACAAAACGCGCCGCGCAGGAAAAAACTCTCAAATTGCATTTTCCCGCCGACAACGAAAAACGCTCATACATTGTCCAATCCGTTCCGCTATTTGACGAAAACGACGCATTCATCGGCGCTAAAGCGTCGTTTATCGACGCGACCAACCTTGCGATCTGCGCGGCGAGCGAAAACGCGCGTTTTTTGCTTGATCAAGCTCCGATTGGTTGCACGTTGCGCGATCGCGACAATCGCGTTATAGACTGCAACGCGGAGGTTATACGCATGTTTGGCGCAACCGACAAAGCCGATTTTATAAGCCGTTTTTCGCAGTTTTACTCGCAATATCAGCCCGATGGATCGCCTAGCGACAAAAAGCGCCGCGAAATGATCGACGAGTGCGCCGAAAAAGGGCGATCGCAATGCGAATGGCTTTATGTAAACGCCGCGGGCGAGCCTATGCTTACGGACGTAGTCGTTATTCGCGCCGATTGGAAAGGCGATTATCGCTATCTCGTCTATTGCCGCGATCTGCGAGAGATCAAAGCCAAAGAGGAAAACGAGCGTCGGGCTAACGAACGCGCCCGCGCCATGCTGGACGCTACGCCGATAGCCTGCGTTTTCTTTGACGGCGCGGGACGGGCGATTGACTGCAACTTGGAAGCGACGCGCCTTTTTGAAACGTCCAAAGAGGAGCTGTTGGAGCGCTTTTTTTATTTCGCGCCCGAACTGCAGCCAAACGGACAGGCGACTTTGGAGCAAAAAAAGAAATATGTCGCCCTCGCGCTGGAAGAGGGCGAATGCGTTTTTGAGTGGATGCACGCGACGGCGACGGGACGAGATTTGCCCGCGCTGGTAACGCTAAAGCGAATGAATTGGCGCGGCGACGGCGGTCTTAGCGCGTATATTCAGGATCTACGCGAAATCAAGTACAAAGACAAAAGCGCGCGCGAAGCGGAGGAGATTCCGCTGGCATTGCTTAACGCCGCGCCGATCGCCGCGTTGTTGTGGGACGACAATTTACGATTGATCGATTGCAATACAGAAGCGCTTTGCATGTTTGGATTTACGCATAAACGCGATCTCATCGAGAGCCTCTCGGCGCTCCTCGCCAAAAACGAAAGCGAATCGTTGAGCGAGGTTTTTCAAGAAGGATACGGAAAGTTTAACTGGAATTTGACGACGAGAACGCTAGAGCCGTTGCCGACGGAGGCGATTTTGGCGCGCGTTCCGTGGCATGACGGCTATCGCGTCGCGGCGTATTTGCGCGATCTGCGCTGATTGGGGACGATCCGCGCCGATTGGAGCAACTTTTGAAATCCGCTTGCGCCGCTTACGTCGCTTGCGAGAGCGCAAAAGATCGCCAGAATAACATTCGCGCAAACCAAAACTACGCAATGAAGGTTTAGCGCCAAAAATTGAGCGCGATTTTGCGGCGCTTCGCTTTTTGTATAATGCAGTTTATGATTGGTTATCCGTTTGAGCTTTCGTTTTTTAGCGTAGCGCTTACGCTGACTGTATTTTGGTTAATATGGAAAAAGGCGGAGCGCGGAACGTTAAGCGCTTTTCATTGGCTTGTGTTCGCCGCAGTTTTTGCGTTTGGCTTATGCGCCCAGCTTTTCTTTGATTTATTGGGTTCGTGAGGTTTCATACGGTTTTTTAACGCGAAACGCAAGATATAAATTCATATTGTCATATGAACGCGATCGATCGCGGGCGATCGTTGCCGTTATTTGGATTTATTTGCGTCGAATAAAGCGAGAATTTGTTTGGCTTTTTCGCTTCCGCCTTTAGCCGCTTTTTCAAGTAACGATCTGGCTTTAATCATATTTTTATTAACGCCTCTGCCTTCTAAGTACATAACGGCTATTCTTACTATTGCGCCGTAATGTTTTTTATTCTGTTTATGCGCGATCTCGTACCATTTTTTAGCGCTTGGATAGTCTTTTAATATATCGTCGTAGAGTTTGCCCAAAGCGTAAGCCGCTCTTTTTTCGCCTAATTTATGCGCGATCTCGTACCATTCGATAGCTTTTTCATAGTTTTTAATATAGTTTTGACAAACAATACCCAAAGCGTAAGCCGCGTTTGTATTGCCTTGATCATACGCGATCTCAAACCATTTAACGGCGTTTGGATAATCTTTTAATATGTCATCGTATAACTTACCCAAAGCGTACGCCGCTTTTCTGTCTTTGTTTATATTATGCGCGATCTCGTACCATTCGATAGCTTTAGGGTAATCTTGGAATATATCTTCATAAACAATGCCCAAAGCGTACGCCGCTTGAACTCCGCCCATTTTATGCGAAATTTCGTACCATTCGATAGCTTTAGGATAATCTTTAAGCGTTTGCTTGTAAAACAAGCCCAAAGCGTAAGCCGCTCTTTTTTCGCCTAATTTATGCGCGATCTCGTACCATTCGATAGTTTTTTCATAGTTTTTAATATAGTTTTGACAAACAATACCCAAAGCGTAAGCCGCTCTTTTTTCGCCTAATTTATGCGCGATCTCGTACCATTCGATAGCTTTAAGATAGTCTTTACGCATATCTTCATGGAGAATACCCAAAGCGTAAGCGGTTTTATGATCTTTCGCGTCTATCGCCTTATAATCTTTTGCGTCTATCATGGTTCGTATCCTCTCTTAATCCATTGCAGATATTCCAAGATAAGCGCCTAAAGAGAGGTTAAAGCAAGAAACGCGGTTAAAAGCGTTCGTTTAATCATTTGTTTTGCTTTTCTTTTGTCTAGCCGTTGCAACTCTTGACTTTAGATGCCATATTCTAATCGCGATCACTTAAATGAACGAAAGTTTTTGGCGATCGGGATACGGCAAATTTGAGCGGCGGGGTTAATCGAAATACATAGCGCGTTTGATTTGCGCGGTCATCTCCGCGCCGATTAGCCTCGTAACCAGCGCAAAAGCGAAATCCGCCGCCGTTCCCGGTCCTCGCGCGGTGATTACGTTGCCGCTTTCCACCACGCGCTCGCGTTTATAAGCGCCTTCAATGCCGCCCTCGTATCCGTCGTAGCAGGTGAAATCCCCCGAAATTACGCCCGCCTGCGCCAATACGATCGGCGCGGCGCAAACCGCGCCAATTAACTTGCCGTCGTCGCGCATTTTGCGAAGCGTCCGCAGGGTCGCCGCGTCGCCGGCAAGACTCATCGCGTTCTCGTGTCCGCCGGCTAACACGATTAGATCAAAATTGTCGCTTTCCGCGTCTTCGATCGTAGTTTCCGCGCCGATCGCCACGCCGTGAGCGCCCAAAACCTCGTATCGCCCAAGTCCCGCAATCTCCACTTCCACGCCCGCTCTTCTTAAAATATCGATAATAGTAACCGCCTCGATCTCTTCAAATCCGTTGGCAAGCGGCATTAATGCTTTTTTACCCATTTTTTGCGCCTCCATTGCGTTTTTCCGGATGCGCGATCGCGATCATTTCGGCGATTACGTCGTCAAATGATTTGGCGTCCGGCGCGTCCTGAGAAACAAATTGTTCCAAAAAAGGCTTAATTTTCAAAGCGGCGTCCAGCTCTTTATCGCTTCCGGGCGAATAAGCGCCAATCCTGACAAGCGTTTCGTTATCGCGCAACAGCGACAAAATCCGTCTTGCCGATCGCGCCGCCTCTTTGTGATTATCGCCGATAAGATTATACATTAGGCGCGAAGCGGAGGAGAGAATGTCAATCGGCGGATACAGCCCCTGATCGCTTAAACGGCGGCTCAAAACGATATGCCCGTCCAGCACCGATCGCGCCTGATCGGCTATCGGATCGCTCATATCGTCGCCTTCGACAAGCACGGTGAAAAACGCGGTAATGCTCCCTTTGCCCTTTTCGTTGCCCGCGCGTTCCATTAGCTGCGGCAGGAGGCTAAAAACGCTTGGCGGATAACCTTTGCTTGTGGGCGGCTCGCCAAGCGCCAAACCGATCTCTCGCTGCGCCATAGCAAAGCGCGTAACGCTATCCATCATAAACAGCACGTCGCGCCCCAGATCTTTGAAATACTCGGCTACGCTCATAGCCGCGAACGCGCCGAATTTACGCATTAGCGGGCTATCGTCGCTTGTCGCGGCGATAATCACCGTGTTTGTCAGATCGCCGCCTAGCGCCTCCTCGATAAACTCCGGCACCTCTCGTCCGCGCTCGCCGATTAGCGCGATGACTTTGATCGCCGCGTCGCTTCCGCGCACGATTAGTCCCATTAAGGTGGATTTGCCCACGCCCGATCCCGCGAAAATCCCGACTTTTTGTCCTTTGCCCGTAGTTAAAAAAGCGTCGATTGCGCGAACGCCCGTTTTTAACGCGGCGCGGATTGGCTCGCGTTTCATTGGCGCGATCGGCGTTCTCAACATGGGTCGCCATTCGCTAAAGGCGATTTCGCCCTTGCCGTCGATCGGCGCGCCGAAAGGATTAAGCGCTCTGCCTAGCATTGCCGCTCCAACGCCGACGCCCATGCCCTGCGCTTCGCGGTAGATCGCGTCGCCCGTTTTCAGTCCTTCGACAAAACCAAACGGCGTTACGCTGAATCTGCCCTCTTCGATCGCGGTGATCATTCCGAAAACGGGATCGTCGCCTCCGCTTCTTTCCACGCGCACCATATCGCCAATGCCCACTTTTAGCCCCGAGCCGACGATATGCGTCGCGCTGATTTTTAGCGCGCGCCCGAACGGAATGCTAAGCGGCGTAGTTTTTATCCGTTCTCTAACCCGTTTAAGCGGCATTGTTAAAACGCTCCTTCAAACGCGCATGCCAAGCCCGAGAAATCCCGTAAATTCCTCGCGGGTTTTTATGTCTTTTAGAAATACGCCGCGCAAAGCCGAAGTGGTCGTTTCCGCGCCGCGCTTTTGAACGCCTCTCATCTCCATGCAAAGGTGTCTGGCGTTGATTACGACCGCCACGCCTTTAGGCTTTACCGCGCTCATAATAGCGTCGGCGATTTGATCCGTCATACGCTCCTGAATCTGCAAACGCCGCGCAAACACGTCGATCATACGCGGAATCTTGCTGAGTCCCACGACTTTGCCGTTTGGAATATAAGCCACGTGCGCCGCGCCGAAAAACGGCATAAGATGATGCTCGCACAACGAATAAAACTCGACGCCGCGCACCAAAACCATCTGCGAACTGGCGCTATCAAACATCGCGTCGCCCAAAACCTGCGCGGGATCTTGCGCGTAGCCGATCGTTAGCGCCTCGAAAGCCTTCGCCACGCGCTCCGGCGTTTTCGCAAGCCCTTCGCGCGCGGGATTTTCTCCGATTTCGGTTAGTATCGTTTTAACCGCGCCTTCCAAAACCGCCTTGTCCAAACTAATCCTTTTTGCGCTATTCGCCGCGTAGCGATTGTAGCCGTTTGAGTTCCGCGCAAGGAGGATTGTTGAACCCTCCGTCGCATATTTGCTTAAGATCGGCAATTGCTTTGTCGTAGTCCGCGATCGCCTTTTCTCGCTCGCCGATTAGCTCGTAAAGCTCGCCGCGTTTTGCGTATGGGCTAACGGGGAAAACGCGCCAACTCGCATCCTTTAGCGCATACTCGATCTCGTCGCCGTAACATTTGATCGCGGCGGCGTAATCGCCCAACTTGACATAAACGTTCGCCAAAGCGCGGTAAGGCTCGGGCAGATACGACCCTTCTTGGATCGCGGTTTTGTAATCTTTGATCGCAAGATCGTAACGTTCAAGCGCGACGTAAATCTCGCCGCGACTCATATACTCGTCGGCAAAACCGTCGCAAGAATGGCATGCCGCGAATCCTCGCGCGAAATCGGCGAGAGCTTTTTCATAGTCTCCAATCGCCTTATACGTATTTGCGCGCTTAAAATACGTCAGCCACTTAGCGCCTGTTCCAAGCTCAAGCGCTTTGGTCAAATCGGAGATCGCCTTTTTGCGATCTCCCAATCTGTTGTAAGCCATTGCGCGCATCTGATAGCGATCGCCGCGGTTTGGTTCTTCCGCGATTAGTTGCGTTAAAAACTCGATCTCTTTTTCGGGCGGGAGCATGATTGGTTTCGTCGCGGCGCAATAAACGCCAGCCGCCAAAAAGATCGCAATCGCCGCCAAAAATCCGCGCCGCATATTCGCTCCTCGCAAAAATCAGATTTTGCCCGCGCTACCCAAAACCTTCATTCGTTTGGTCAGCATAGCGACGACTGCGGCGCGCGCGGGTTTGAAATAGTTGCGCGGATCGATTTCGCTCGGACTTTCCATAACCACTTTACGCACCTGCGCCATAAACGCGATTCGCAGATCGGTGTCGGTATTTACCTTGTTGATTCCGCCTTTGATCGCCAGCTCCAGAAAATTCGCGGGAACGCCTTTTGAGCCTTTCAGATCGCCGCCCGTTTGCTCAAACGAGGCGCGAACCTCGTCGGGGATAGAGCTTGCGCCGTGCAAAACCAGCGGAATGCCCGCGCGGCGCTTGACCTCTTTTAGTAGCTCAAATTCCAGCTTCGGCTCGCCTTTGAACTTAAACGCGCCATGACTTGTGCCAATCGCTGGCGCTAGATAATCCACGCCGCTTTCCTTGACGAATTTTTCGGCTTCGTCGGGATCGACCAGCGAGGCGTTTTTGCCCTCGACGACTATGTTGTCCTCGATTCCCATTAGCCGCCCAAGCTCCGCCTCCACGCCAACGTCCGCCGCATGCGCCACGCGAACGACCTCTTTGGTAAT
>JAISMA010000076.1 GCA_031276985.1 Helicobacteraceae bacterium
GTCGTCGTCGTTCGTAAAAGCGCGGTTAAGCGCCTTCGTTTAAGCGTCAATCGCGACGGCATAGCGGTGTTGTCCGCGCCGAAAAACGCGCCGCAAAAAACGATCGACGAAACGCTTGAAAAACATAAAGCGTGGATCGCCAAACATACGGCGCGGCGTTTGGAATCGATCAAAAAAGCCAAAGCGATCTATGCGGATCGCGTCGGTTTGATCCCATTTTTGGGCGAGTGGATCGCGTCGCCAAGCGATCCAAACGGCTTTTACGTTAAAGAGGCGCGCGCGTTTTTCGCCAAAGAGTGCGGTCGTTTAGCCGCCGCGATCGGCGTCGAGTTTAAGAAAATCAGAATCGCCGATCAAAAAACTCGTTACGGCAGTTGCTCGGCTAAAGGAACGCTTAGTTTTAGTATGCGAATTGTGAAAGCGCCGCTTTTCGTAGCCAAATATATCGCCGCGCACGAAATCGCGCACCTAAAACACATGAACCATAAAAGCGCGTTTTGGCGTTGCGTCGCCTCGCTCGCGCCCGATTACGAAGAGGCGGAAAAATGGCTCGCGGCAAACGGCGATTTTCTTAGGTTTGATCCGTGCTGATTATTCATCTGTTAGCCGCGTTTACGCTTGGAGGTTTTATATTGAGCGACCGCCTGATTTTGCGCCGAACTTTTGATCAAACCGCGCTGAAACCGCTTTATCAAAAGGCGATCATGCCTACGGCGATCGCGGCAATTGTTTTGATCGCAAGCGGCGCGGCGCTGATTCAAAACGCGCCGATCTACTATCTAAAAGCCGCGCTTGGCTTGAGTACGATCGCGCTGTTTTTTTTGTGTCCGCTTTTTAGTCGCGGGTTTGGAAAAAAGGCGCGTTTTGTTTATCGGCTGATCACGGTCGTTTTGTTGAGCGCCACGATCGCGCTGGGCGCTTCAATTTATAATTTTTCGTAAGCGTCAAAGCGATATAATTCGCGTTTTTATTAACGTTAGCGAGGATTATTAAATGATTATTGTGATGAAAAAAGGCGTTAGCTCCGAGCAAATCGAAGAGGTCGTCAAGCACATCAAAATATGGGGCGCGGAGGCGCACGTCGATCGCGGCGAAGTACAAACGGTTGTCGGCGTAATCGGCGATAAAGCCGAAATTCTACGAAAGCCATGGACAAGTTTCGAGGGCGTGGAAAAAACGCTGGAAGTTAGCGATCCGTTCAAGAAAGCAAGCCGCAAATTTCACCCAAGCGACACCGTAATAGAGGTCGGCGGCGCGAAAATCGGCGGCGGCGCTACGTGCGTAATCGCCGGCCCGTGTTCGGTCGATACCGAAGAATACGTGGTCGCTACTGCAAAAGCCGTCAAAGCGGCGGGAGCGCGGGCGTTGCGAGGCGGCGCGTTCAAACCGCGTACAAGCCCGTACACCTTTCAAGGCAGCGGCGAGGACGGGCTGAAAATTTTGCAAACCGCAAAACAGGAAACGGGACTGCCGATCGTAACGGAAGTTATGAGCGTCGATCAAATTGACGTGGTATATAAATACGCCGATATGATTCAGATTGGCGCGCGAAACGCCCAAAACTTCAATCTGCTTAAAGCGGTCGGCAAAATGAACAAGCCCGTTATCTTGAAAAACGGCATTGCCACGACCGCCAAAGAGCATTTGATGAGCGCGGAATACGTGATGAGCGAAGGGTTAAAAGAGGTTATTTTGTGTTTGCGCGGCACGCGAAGCTATGAAACCGCTTTCAGAAATTCGCTCGACGTGGCGCTGATTCCATATTTGCAAGAGCTTTCGCACCTGCCCGTAATCGTCGACAGCTCGCACTCTACGGGCGTTAGATCGTATGTGAGCGCGGTGGCTTACGCGGGCATGGCGGCGGGCGCGGACGGATTGATATTGGAAGTGCATCCAAACCCTTGCGAGGCTTTAAGCGACGGCGAACAGGCTTTGTTGCCTAGCGACTTTGATTTTCTAATGAAAAAACTCGGCGATCTGAAAGCATGGTCGCAAAAAGAGTGGAAAAAAACGGCTAATCAAAACGCCAAATAACTTTGAAAGCGATCGCTTGGCTTCGCGCCGCGCAACGCGATCGCCGTTTGGCGTTTTTGCGATTATTTTTTGCCTTTTATTTTCAAAGTAGCCAGATCGTAGAATAATCCGTCGGTAATTTTTTTGCCGAACAATTTAGCGTGAAGCTCTCTGACAACTTCTGTCGTAATAACTGATGTGTCTCCATGCGCCAATTTATTCCTAATATCTTGAATCCTTCTAAGTTTTCTTTTATAACTATCGCCTTTGTCCGCATATCTAGCGATAATATCTATAGCGTCGCATAAGTTATTAGGATTTTCGTATGGGCAAACATTTTTTGCGCGCTCCATGACTATGCGTTCAAAACTAACGCACCAGCCATACATGGTTAATAACATATATTCATGTTGTATCTCGTAGAAATAATACGATTCTGAAATTTGATTTAATATTCCGCGAGGCAATCTTTTTTCAAACGCAATATCAAATTTTTCAATCAAAGCCATAATTTTAGCCGCTTTTTCAAGATCTTTCTTGCTCTCTTTTCCTTCTTGTAACTTTTCTACCGCTGATTCTAGTCGCGTCTGAAGCGATTCGTTATCGGATTTTGAACGCGCTATTTCAGCTTCTAGTTTGGCGATCTTTTCTGTTAAAAGATTTCGCTCTTCGCTGCTGGAGAGGCTATATCCCTTTACTTCGTCAAGCTCTTTTTGAGTTTGCGCTAATCTGTTTTCTTTTTCGGATAACGCTTTATTACCCGCTTCTAGTTCATCTTTTATTTTGTTGATTGCTTTTTTATCGTTTTCCAGCTCCGACTCTAGCGTTTTTAGTCTTTCTATCGCCATTTCTTTTGTTTGAATTAGTTCGTCCGCGTAACGCTTCATTGGTTTCGCAATAACGCTAAACAAGAACCAAAATATAAATAGCGGAATATAAAAAGTTGTGCTTCGCAGATAGTTATTGCGCCCAAGTAATTCATCAAACCATTTTGTGAGGCTAAATTCAGAATTATCAAGAAAGCAATCGGGCAGCATTGAAAAGGTAAGCGATCTTGTAATACCTACCCATAATTTCGGCTTAATATAGTATCCATAAGTAAAATTATGATCGTTTGATTCTATTGATATTTCGCTTCGCTTATAAGCGTTAGCTCTACTTGTATAGTCATATTTATAAACAATATTACTATTTTTCATATCGATAACAGTTAAAGAAACTTCCGCTTTTTTCAGATTATAATTTGCGAGTTTGCCATTTTTGAATCCTCGTTCTATAAATTCATTGTGCATTGTATAAATTTGCGCTCTTTTGCCCCTGTCGTAGCCGCCGTAATACGCTTCATAATCTATAAGAACCCACACGCCAAACGCAAACGCGGTCGCAAGTATAAACGAGACAAAACGGCTATGATTTAACGCCTTAGCTAACCAAACGTATTGCCGTTTTGATGTTGCCAAGGGCGTAACGCTTTCTCTTGCCATAACTATTTCCTTAATTTTTTTGCAATGATACCGCGCAAAACTTAATATTTTGACTTAATCTTACAACGAACGTTTGCCGTAAAGCAATGCGGGGATTGGCGGTAGTGGTAAAAGGAGGGCGAGTTAAGAAATGGCGTAGAAAGTTTTATTGTTTTGCGTTTTTATGATGATTTCGCCGCTTATAAGAAGCTCGTTTAAGAGCGCAAGCGCGCGCTCGTCTAAAATCGCTACGGCTTCGGCGGCGCTAAGCGATCGACGCTTTAGCAAATCGATCAACGAAACGCGATCAAACGAATGGCGATCGGGCACAACACGATCTGATGAGAGACAATCGGAAGTAATGCGATCAGTGGCGACGCGATCGGGTGAAGCGAGAGCGGACGAAGGGTGATCGGGCGCGATACGATCTAACGTGTGGCGATCGGGCGAAGCGCAATCTGGCGCGGCGTTTGGGCGTTTGTGCCTTGCGGGAATAATCCGCGCGTTCAAGCCCGTCAGCCGATTGGCAAGCGATCGCATTGTCTCGTCCGCGACGGCTTGAACGGCGTAAGCGCTTGGACGCTCGATTGTGCCTATGTCGATCCGATCGGGCTTGATTTTGCCCAGCGCAATCGCAAGCGCGTCGAAATTCGTCTCCGTATCGTTCGCGCCCTTTACCAACAAAACCTCGACGACAAATTCGCCCGCGTAACGCGCTCTGAAACGCGCCATTGCCTCGATAATCGCCTCTATGTCGGCGCGTTTGTCGGGACGATCGACCTTTTTGAACGCCTTCGCCTCCGCCGCGTCCAGCGAGAGCTTCACGACGTCGAGTTTCGCAAGCGTTTTAGCCGTCGCCTCGTCGCCAATCGTCGATCCGTTTGAAAGTATCATCAGTTTCGCGCCGCCTTTGATCGCGTTTAAGCCGTCGATCAGCGCGTCCAGATACGGATATAGCGTGGGTTCGCCGTTTGCCGTGATCGTCAGCTTTTCGGGCGCGCGCGTTTTTAGCGCCGCTTCGACTTCGCTTACGATCGCTTGCCAATCGGCGGGTTCGTCAAAAAAATTAACCCGTTTTGCCTTTGACAATTCGCAATAAAGACAGTCGTAATTGCAGCGTTTGCGATCAAGCGAGAGATCGACGCCCAGCGACAAACCAAAGCGCCGACTTGAAACGGGACCAAAAACAAATCTCATCGCGCAAAAATTTGACGCGCAAAATCCACCAGAAATTTCGCGTTTTCCACCGAAAAATCGGGTTGCATACCGTGTCCTAGATTGAAAATATAGCCGTTTTCGCCGCGCATAATTCGCGCTATTTCCCGCGCTCCTTCCTCGATTGCCGCTTTGGAGTAGAGCCTTGCGGGATCCATATTGCCCTGAAGCGCGTAGCGATCAAACAAAACGCTTTTTGCGCGGTCAATCGGCGTGTTCCAATCTACGCCAAACACGTCAAAATCGCCGTCGATCGCCTCCAGATAACCGCCCGCGCCCTTGCTAAAAAGTATCACGGGGATTTGCGGGCGCTCCGATTTGATACGAGTGGCGATCTGCTTCATATAATTCCAGCTAAATTCAAAAAACGCGCTTTTTTCCAGCGCGCCGCCCCAGCTATCAAAAATCTGAACGGCGTTTGCCCCCGCGTCGATTTGGCGCAATAGATAACTCTCGATCACGGCGCTTAATTTTCGCAACAAACTATGCAGCAGATCGGGCGCGCAATACGCCATTTTTTTGGCGGTTGCGTAGGTTTTGCTTCCGCCGCCTTCGATCATATACGTCGCCAGCGTCCACGGACTGCCAGCAAAGCCAATGAGCGCCTTATTCGCCGCGAGATTTGCGCGAACGATTTTCAGCGCGTCATAAACGTAATCAAGCCGATCGGCGGCGTTTTCGCGCAGGCGATCTACGCCAATGCGATCTCTAATCGGCTCGCTTAAAACGGGGCCAACGCCCTCCGCAAACTCGACGCGCATGCCCATTTCCAGCGGAACGACGAGAATATCGCTAAAAATAATCGCCGCGTCGACGCCAAGCGCCTCAATCGGCTGAAGCGTCGCTTCGGCGGCAAGATCGCTTCGGCGGCAAAAATCAATGAAATCCTTCGCTTTGGCGCGGGTTTGGCGGTATTGGCTCAAATAGCGCCCCGCTTGACGCATTAACCAAATCGGCGCGCTTGGCGTTGGCTTTTTGAAACAGGCGTCTATAAAGATCAATGGCGACTCTTATGCGGTAATTTTTGCGAAAATTGTAACACAATCGGCGTTTTGCCGTTTTGTATTTGCGAATAATTTGCGTTTGAGCGCTGGACAAGATAAAATTACGTTTCATCTTTAATAAAGGTTTGCAATGCGCGAAGCGCCCGTTTCTCTCTCTCTCTCTCTCTCTCTCTCTCTCTCTCTCGGCTGCGTTGCGTGAGATTTATCAAAGTTTTCGCGGCGATTGCGATTACTTTTTCGACGCTGTTTGCGGCGGGCGAAAACCCTTCGCCGCTTGGTTTGGAGATTGGCAAAGCCACAATCGCGGACGCAAAAGCAAAGTATCGACTAGAATCAAAAGGCATAAATCGCTATAGCGAAAGCGAATGGTTTGAGGTTGACATTAGCTCCATTGAAATGGATAACGTCAAAAAAGCGACTATGATCTTTGATGAAAACGGAACGCTTGCCCTTGTCGGCATTAAATTTTCAGGCGACAGATTCGATTCGCTTTATAA
>JAISMA010000132.1 GCA_031276985.1 Helicobacteraceae bacterium
TCCTTCAAAACGCTCGATTTGCTCTAAAAATATATTTTGCATTTGGTTGTGCATTTTTTCCGCGCCGCCCGCCGCGCTTGCCACTCGCCCCGACAAAAACTGATCGGCTTCGTTTAGCAACAAAATTGGCTCGATTTTGCTCTTTGAGACAATATCTTTGTACGAATCGAAAATTTTTCGCGTATTTTTTTCGCTTTCGCCAACATACATAGACAATATCTTTGAGCAATCAAAGCTGATCACCCGCTTTTTTAACGTTTTTGCGATCGAAAGCGCGGTCATTGTTTTGCCGGTGCCTGGCGCGCCGTGAAAAATAATTTTTGCGTCGATTCCGCGCGATTTATCCATAATTCCCCACTCTTTTAGTCGTTTTAGCACGGCGCGATCCATATGCTTAACAATGCCGTTTAAGATTTGTCTAGTTTCGGTTTGTAAAACAACGTCGTCTAGCGAGGTTTTTGGATCGATTAACTCAAATATCTCTTGCTCTTTTATAAGCGTTTCTAGTCTAATTTTACGCGGTTTTCTCTTTTTGGGCTGAATGATCTCTTTTAGCGCTTCGTCGGCGATATAAAACGATCGGCTTATCCCGCCAAAAGGCGTTAGCGTCTCGTCGTAATCTATAGCGCCTTTGGAGATTAGCGGCGCGTTTTCTTCCAATAGGCTTCTATTTTTAATTTTGTCGTAATCGTCAAAGCTGACAATATCGATAAGCGCGTTCATATCGCGCAGGCTGTCGTCGTTTCCGCCGTACTCTTCTCTAAGTAGCGCCAAGAAAATAATCTGCTCCTTTTCGTCAAAGCGGCGATCTTTGAAATACTTAACGAGTTTTGGCGGCTCTTTCGACGCTAAAATACGCGCTTTTATCTGGCTTTCAAGCGCTGCGATCCGTCCCTTTAGCCGCTTAAAACTCAACGTGGAAGGATCGTAACTTTGGCGCATAAACGATAGCTTTTGGTACAGATCGACGCGCAAAAACTCCTCTTGCAGATATTCCAAATGATCGTCGTATGGTTTTACCTCCTGCGGCGGCGCGTCCAAACTGCCATCTTCGATTAGCTTCATGAACGTCGTTGAAAGCGAAACGGATTGATGCAATAACTCCAGCGATATGATCTCGTTCGTGCGTCCGTGATGAAAACCGTTAAGCGCGATCCAGCCAAGCTCGATTAGATTTCTTACTTCGTTTATGCGGGTTATATAATTTACGCGCGCTTTTTTGTACGCGTCGCTTAATAGATTATAAACGCTGATCTCCGTCGCGCCTTCAAGATAGGCGCGCGTAAGCGTCCGCAAAAGTTCCGCTTCGGCTTCGTCGCATTTTAGCTGCGCGAAAATCGCGCTGTCTTTAACCGATCTCGCCTCGATAAAATCAAGCAGTAGATCTAGCGTTCCGCCGTTTTTTCGCATTCTTTTTCCTCTAATAGCGAGTTTAAAACTTCGCGCCTTTCTTCTAAATAATCGTTGCGATCGATAATCTCTTTGGGCGAAACAAAGCGATTATAATAGCCAACGGTCAAAGACGGCATAATATACGCCGTTCCGCCGCTCGCGGCAAAACCGCCCGCCGGCGCGATAAGCGGGGCGAGACTAAGCATAGCGCCCACGCCGACCGCGAAAATATGTAGCGGCACGTTTTTGTCTTTGGCTTTTTGGGCGGCGGGACCGCTTCGCTCAAGCTGAAAGTCGATAGAGCCGCTTTCGTACAAAAGCGCGTCGCACGATTTGACCATATCGACCTCTCTGTGAGTTGGAGCGCAACCCAGCGCAAAAGCCGTCATCGTCAAAAAAATAAAGCGAAAAGCCGCCATTTGTTTCATCTTTTTTGCGGATTTTATTGAAAACGGGCTAAAAACGACGATCTAGCCTTTACAAATTAACCGTTTTTTGCGTACTATTGCGCGGTAAAACAATGGGAGTGCTATGGCGAGAGCGTTTTTATTATTGATGTGTTGCGCTTTGTCGCTCATGTCCAACCCCGTAACCGAGAAAATATGGGCGACAAACCTCGCCTTTTACGACTATCTGTCCGCAAACGGCGTCGATTCCTCGATTTTAGCCGATCTCGACGACGAAACTTTCGGCGCGCTTAGAACAATCCTCGCCCAAACGCCCTACTACGAACACCGCGACGAGGAAAGCGGCGCGTTGCTTCACGCGCTAATCCCCATAGGCGACGAGCGGCAGATTTCGGTTTATTACGACGGCGAGCGCTATCAAGTGGATATTATCCCCGTGCGTTATTTTGTCGTAACCGAGACGCTAAACGCCGCGCTGGAAAACTCGCTGCAATACGATTTGTCGCAAATTACGGGCAACGGCAAGCTCTCGTCGGAATTAACCTCGATCTTTGAAGCGAAAATTGACTTTAGGCGCGATCTGCATAAAAACGATCGCGTCGGCGTAATCTACGATCGCAAAATCAGGCTTGGCAGAACGTGGGGCGCGCCGATCGTCCGATCCGCGCTTATCGAAACGCGCAAAAGACGCCTTTACGCTATCTATCGCGCCGAAGACGAAAGCTACTACGACGAGACGGGCAAGACGTTAGCCAATCTGTTTTTGAAATATCCGACGCAGTTTCATAAAATTAGCAGCGGATATCTTCCAAACGGGCGCGTTCATCCGTTGCTAGGCGTTATTCGCCCGCATCTTGGAGTGGATTTTGCCGCGCCGAAAGGAACGCCCGTAATTAGCGTGGCGGACGGCGTGGTGCGTTTTCGCGGCTGTCAAAAGTCGTGCAATCACGGTTACGGCAAACTTGTAATCGTGGAGCATAAAAACGGGTGGGAGAGCCGTTACGCTCATCTAAACGGCTTCGCAAGCTCTTTGGCGCCTGGCTCTAGGGTCAAACAGGGGCAAACGGTGGGTTTCGTGGGACAATCGGGCGTGGCTACGGGATCGCACCTGCATTTTGAAGTACGCAAAGGCGGTCAAACCACCGATCCAATGGCGTTGCGCGACGTGCGCCAAAACGGGCTTAACGGCAGGCAGTTAGAAAGGTTTCTAGCGGATGCGAAAAGCGCGCTCGCCACGCTGGATTATTTGGCGGATTCGCCCGAAAGCGGCGTAACCAGAATAACCGCCGCGAGATTATCAAAAAGCGGCGCCACAAACTAGCCCATGCGCTTTTTATTTGACGAAAAGGCGGGCGAAAACGCTTTGCTTATATCGGGCGCGCCGCTGTTGCATTTGAAGGCGAGGCGAGTTCGCGCGGGCGAAACGATCGATCTGCGTAATTTACAAGACGACAATATCCACCGATACTCGATCGAAAGTTTTGGCAAAACGTCGGCGACGTTGGCGCTTATAAAAAGCGAGTTAAAACCCGTTTTGCCAAGCCGCGATATTTCGCTTGCGTGGTGCGCGGTCGATCCAAAAACAATCGAAAAAACTTTGCCCGCGTTGAACGAAATCGGCGTCGGCAGATTAACCCTGCTTGCAAGCGAAAAAAGTTGGCGCGGTTTTCGCGTAAATTACGATCGCATGGATCGCATTCTGGTCGGCTCGTGCGAACAGTGCGGCAGATCGCGCAAAATGGAGATTGTTTTTATGGATTTGGCGGAATTCGCGCGCAATACTCCAAACGCGGCGCTGTTGGATTTCGGCGGCGCGAAACTAACCCGAGAGGCGTTGCAAGGTTATGAGTTTATCGTCGGTCCCGAAGGCGGCTTTGGCGAAAAAGATTATGCCGCGCTCAAAAACGCGCCGCGCTTTGGCGTTGATTTGGCGCTTGTTTTGCGTAGCGAAAGCGCCGCGTTGTTTATCGCGTCTTTGCGTTTAGCCGATCTGTAATTCTCGCCGATCGCAATAAGCGAATAAGAGTAAGATCGCGGGCATGACAAAAAAGCGCAAGGTTTTAATCGCTATCGCCGCAATCATAGCCGCGTCGCTCGTATATATTGCTTGCGATCTGCTTGCGCCGCATTTTTGGCTTGGGTCGTTTTCAAGCGCTCAAATCGACGGGTTTGTCTGCGAAACCGAAACAAAAGTTATAAGCCAAAGCGAGCAAGAGCGCACAGAAAAAAGAGCGAAAAACCTAAACCGCGCTTTGAAAAACGCAAACGGGCTTTACGCAAGCTGGGGCAGACACAATTGGTTTAGCATAAGTTTTAATGAAATCAGACCCGAAAAACTTTATCGGCTTCAGAAATTATTAACAATCGAGGATTGGGAGATTTTGGCGCAAATGTATATCGATAAGCGCGAGCATTACGAGATTATTCATTCGCTTTTTGCCGTAAACGGCGAAAGAGCGATCGCTATTTTGGAATGCAAAGTAAATAATTTATCGATAAGCGAGGAGAAAACGGCTATGCTAATCGCAAACTTAAACGACATAAAAGAGCTATCAAAATCGGAGCGGTTTATAAACGAATACTTACGCCAAAATACCTACAAAAATCTATTTAAGATATTTTCGCCTTTGCTATTTTTGCTTATACCCGTAGTCATATTTTTGATTGGCGT
>JAISMA010000027.1 GCA_031276985.1 Helicobacteraceae bacterium
ATTGCGAATAATCCGCCGCCAATGCGCGAAAGCGGATCGTATATAACGCCGATCGCAAGCGAGGCGATCGCGCCGATATGAAAAGCCATTTGCGAAAACATGGCGTTTTTGGATATGAAATCGCTCATCATTGGAATATCGGTTACGCTAACGGCGCTAAGGTGAAACCACGAAAGAAACGGGATAATTTTGTAGATCATCGCGTTAATAAGCGAGAGTATAAATCCGCCCGCGAATAAGACGGCTAAAAGCGCGTCCGATCGCTCGTTTGCGATAAATATAAACGGCGTGGAAGCTATCAAACAGCACATGGAAAAAACCCAGTAATAAAGCGACGGATCGGCGATCTTGCGTTTGCGTTTGCGAATCCTATCCAGCGTGATCGCGCCAAAGGCGATCAGTACAGCCGCCGCGCATATTTTGGCGACTAAAACGACATAAAACGAATCGATCGACAAAACGACGAAAAACGACGCGGCAACAAACGCGAAATACAGCAACGGAACGCCGATTTGACAGCAAATTTTAGGATATGGCGGCGCGACGTAAAACATAGGCAGAACCTGTCTTGAAACGCCCATAATAAGCAGCGAAACCCACATGATAAATCCCCAGCTTAAATGCAAATTGGCGATTTTAGGACTTTGTTCCGTAAGCGTTTGCGTATAACGCAACAGCGAAAGATGAGCGCCTAATAAAACCGCCACGACAAGCCCGATCAGCGCAAGACGAATTAGCCATATAGTAGAGTTTGTATCGCGCAGGCGATAGAGTTTATATATCGCTATTGCGGCAAACGGAATAAACGCTAAAAAAAGCGCCGCGCCGCCGATTGCAAACCAGATAGAATCTCCGCCGACAAACCCGTAGCAAAGCGCTAAAACGCCCGCAAAAAGCGCCGCGAAAACGCCAAGCGAAAACCGCTTAACCGACGGCAAAACCACGCCCGCGACAACGGGCAGCATTTGAAACAACGCGCCGATCATAATCGCGCCCATTAAACCAAGCGTAACGATATGCGTAAGCGCGTACGAAAGCGGTTGAAAACGATCGATTAAAAGCGTCGATCCGTTTAGCGCGATCAACGCTCCCGCCGCGATTCCAAAAAGCGGCGCAACAAGAAAAAACCGCAAAACCGCGCTAAACGGCGGCGCTTGCTCAAGGCTCAAGCCGCTTGTATTCACGCCGCTTGCTCCATTGCCTCCACGATTGCGTTCGCCTCGTCGCCAAAGAGCCGATCGCCCATTGGATAGAGTATGCTTTCTTCCTTGCTGTTGTGCTGTTGCGTAAGGAAAACGAAAGTTTCCGCGATTGCCGCGAAACGCTTCTTGTCGCCGCTTGCGATTGCCTCTTTCATCTGCTCTAATAGCGCGCGCATTTGGGCGTGTTCTTTTCGCATAATCTCCGTCGGTCCGCATTCCATGCCCGATCGCGCCTCAAATTGCGGGAAAAATATCCGCTCCTCAATCTCAAAATGCCGCTCGTACGCATGCGCGATCTCGCCAAAGCGCCTCTTTGCCTCGCCAAAATCCGCCTCGATCTCGGCAAATAACTCGTCGCAGCGCCTGTGATCGCCGCTCAAATAACCTTTAATCGACATATTGCCTCCTTGCGTTTGCTATTTTGCCCAAAACCGCTTCAAAACGCCGTTTTCGCAAAATACTATCGATATTTAATGTAAATACACTTATAATACGTACGCATTCAATAAATGTAGGAGGCGCTCCATGGAGCTACAATGCAAAATAAACGTTAGCGCGGCGGCGAAGGCGAAAATTTTCGACCTTTGGACAAACGCGGACAAGCGCAAGCTGTGGGAGGACGATCTGGAAAGTTTCGTAATCGACGGCGCGATCAAAGCGGGCGGCAAAGGCAAAATGAAGCTGCAAGGCAAGCCCGAAATGGACTTTACGATCATCGAGGCAATCGAGGGCGAAGCCTATAGCGAACGCTACGATCTGCCGTTTGGCGCGATGATTTTTCGTCATCGTTTGCTAACCGAAGGCGGCAAAAGCTATATTTCGCATAGCGTCAGGCTGGAAAAAACGGCGGTTACCGAAGACGACATTGCGTTTTTGAGCGGCGTTTTCGCCGATTTTCCGATCACGACGCTAAGGATAAAAAACCTGCTGGAAGGGTAGGCTGGAGGGGCGTTTGGAGTTTCCGTCGCGGTTCAAAAACAACGCAAGCGCGTCGATCGGGCTGGTTTTTATCAAAGCCTACAATGCGTGGCATACGCAAATTAAGCGCAAATTAAGCGAGCTTGGCGTTACGCACCCGCAGTTTGTTTTGATGACGACAATCGCGTACCTAAGTCAAAAGGACGAGCATATTTCGCAGGCGAGCGCGGCGCGTATGGCGAATATGGACGCGATGAGCGTTTCGCAGATCGCTAGATCGCTGATCAAAGGCGGCTATATATCGCGCCTTGATAATCCCAACGACACGCGATCGTACGCGCTTTATCTCACCGAAAAAGGCGGCGAGGTCGTCAAAGCCGCGCTACCCGTCGTCGAGGCGATCGACGACGAATTTTTTGGCAAGCTGGGCGATGAAAAACGGCGTTTTTTGGAGCTGTTGCACAGGCTTGTCGAAACGAATTAGCCAAATCCGCCGCCGCTTAATCGTTTCGCCGCCAGTCGTGTTTGCGCGGATGAAAATCCCGCGAAGCGAAGTTAACGCGTAAACAAATCAAGAGGCGAGGGGAGGCTAAATTTTTGGCGCGTTGTCTAGCTATGCGGCGTTAGGCGGCGTTTTCGTCGTTTGCCAAAGGTTTAACCGCTTCTTTTACCGCGCTTAAAGCCGCGTCGTAGTTTGGTTCGTCGGATATATCTTTCACGATCTCTTTATAGACGATTCGTCCGTTTGCGCGGCGTTAGGCGGCGTTTTCGTCGTTTGCCAACGGTTTAACCGCCTCTTTTACCGCGCTTAAAGCCGCGTCGTAGTTTGGTTCGTCGGATATATCTTTGACGATCTCTTTGTATACAATTCGTCCGTTTGGCGCGACGACGAAAACGGCGCGAGCGAGCAAAGAGGCGAGTGCGCCGTCGGCTATTAACGCGCCGTAACCGCGCCCGAAAGCGCGATCGCGGAAATCGGACGCTAAAATTAGACGGTCGATTCCCTCGTTGGAGACGAACCTATTTTGCGCGAAGGGCAAATCCATCGAGACGGCGATCGCGTCGACGCCTTCGATCGCGGCGCATTTGGCGTTGAAAGTTTTTAATTCCGTAGCGCAAACGGGCGTATCCGCCGAAAGAATACATATAATTAGTTGCGCGTTTTTGCGCGATCCGCCGATATTTACGGAGGAGAGATCGCCTTTGACCAAAGCGACTTCGGGCGCGAGATCGCCCACGCTTAGAGCGTTTCCGCTTAGATTGACGTGCGCGCCTTTGTAAATAGGGCGTTCTTTCATGCGTTTGCGCCTTTGGTTTTGGAACGCAACATTATGCAAATTCGTCTTAAAAAGAGAAAAGATGCGGATTTTTTGGCTTGTTTTCGTCTCTTTGGCGCTTGGCGGATGCGCCGCCAAATCGCCCAAATGGGAAGATCTCGGCGCGTGTTACGGCTACGGATGCGAACAGTACGGACGCGCCAAAGCGATCGTAAGCTACGCTAGGATCTCTCGCTCATTAAGGCAGGATCTGGAGCTTATCCTAGACGACGGGCGCATATTCGTCGTGTATGATTACGCCGCTTCGCCGCGCTTTAAGATTGGCGATCGGGTGATTGTGGATTATCGTTTTCGCAAGGCGGAAAAGATTGAGCTTATAGGCGACATATACAACGATTGGAACTATTATTATGCTGATTGACGCGAATGGGCGCGCGGTGGATTATCTGCGCGTTTCCGTTACGGAGCGCTGCAATTTTCGCTGTCTTTACTGCATGCCCGACAAGCCTTTGAGCTGGGTTCCGCACAGCGAGATTTTGCGCTACGAAGAGATGATTTTGTTTATTCGCGCCGCGATCGACTGCGGCGTTAAAAAGGTGCGGATAACGGGCGGAGAGCCGACGTTGCGCGGCGATCTCGACGTTTTCATAAAAATGATCGCCGACTACGCGCCGAATATCGATCTGGCTATGACGACAAACGGCTTTTTATTCTCCGATCTGGCTTTGAAGTTCAAAAACGCGGGATTAAAGCGCGTAAACATTTCGCTAGATTCGCTTAAACGCGACGTTGCGGGCAAGATCGCCAACCGCGACGTATTATTGCAAACGTTAAAGGGCATAGAAGCCGCCATAGCCGCGGGATTGCAAACAAAGATCAACGTCGTGCCGATGAAAGGGATCAACGACGGCGAGATTTGCGATATTTTAGAGCGCTGTAAAAGCTGGAAAGTTAGCGTTCGCTTTATCGAATACATGGACAACTCCCACGCCAATAAACGTTTGCGCGGCATGCGAAGCGACGAGATTTTAGCCGCGATCAAAGCGCGTTACGAATTCGAGGAGATCGAGCGCGATTGCAAAAGCCCTTCGCGGCTGTTTAAGCTGCCGTGCGGTTATGTTTTTGGCTTGATCGAGCCGCACCGCGACGAGTTTTGCGCCTCGTGCAACCGCGTGCGATTAACCGCCGAAGGGCTTTTAGCGCCCTGTTTGTACTTTGACGAGGCTAAAAGCATTAAAGCGCATGTTAAGCGCGGCGACGGTTTGGGCGCGATCGGCGTTTTGCGCGAGATTTTAGCCGCGAAGCGCGAAAAAAACCGCTTTGGCGAGGAAGCGTCCGCGCGCGCCTTCTACGAAACGGGCGGCTAAAACGGCTTAAAAAAAGATTAATTTCGCTTTTTAGCGCAATTGCGACGCAATCGCTTGCAACTTTGCTATGCTTTCGGTCGCAATTTTACTCTAACGCAAAGTCGATCAAATGGTGTCTCTTACTATCAAAGAGTATCAACTGACTCCCTTCACCATTGAAACCAAAGACATTATGGAGCGCTATCTCGCCTTTATCGAGACGGAAGCCAGCGATTACACCTTCGCGCAAAATTACGTGTGGTTAAGCTATTCAAGCGGCTTTTACGCGATTGTAAAGGAGACGTTCTGTCTTTTTTTGTTAAGCGGCGAGGAGCTAACCATGCTTTTGCCGCCGCTTGGAAGCGAAGATCGCGTCAACGACGCGCTAATCGAGTGCTTCGCCATTATGAACGAGCATAACAGCTCAATCTACTATTCGCGCATAGATTACGTCTGCGAGTTTTTCTTGCGCGGCTTTGTCGATTATCTGGAGAAGGGCGCGGAGATTTTCGAGATTTTTGAAAATTTTCTCGTGGAGAAGAAATACGCCGATTATATCTATCTCGCCGACGATCTAATCGAGCTTAAAGGCAATGTTTTTCACGCCAAGCGCAACGAAATCAACAAATTTCGCAAAGCCTATCCAAACACGACAATCGAGATTTTGGAGCCGCAAAAACACGGCGAGGCGATCAACGAGCTTTTGAACCGCTGGATCGCCAATCGCATGCGCTATCTGCCAAAAGATCAGACCGAGCAGTTTTTGGACGGCATTAGCCACGAGCGTTTTGCGATTAGGCGAATCCTGAAACGCTACCGCGAACT
The DNA here is from genome assembly GCA_031276985.1 of Helicobacteraceae bacterium. Taxonomy (GTDB): domain Bacteria; phylum Campylobacterota; class Campylobacteria; order Campylobacterales; family SZUA-545; genus JAIRNH01. The sequence goes on from JAISMA010000027.1 coordinate 5,569, forward strand.
TTCGTTAATCGGAATCGTTTTGAAAATGGGCGACGATATGGTCGGATTTACCGTCGGCGAAAAGTTGAACGAAAACAGCGCGAGCGTGCTGATTGAAAAAACCGATTTCGACGTGCTTGGCAGCGCGCAATACATTTTTCGGGAGTTTTGCAAAGTCCTTAAAGCCGAATATAACTGTACTTATATCAACGTGGGCGACGATATGGGATTTGAAAACCTGCGAAAGGTTAAACTTTCCTATCGTCCGTATAAATTAGCGACGAAATACGCGATCTATCAAAAATAATTTGAAAGAATTATGTAAAAATTATCGCGCTCTTATCGACGGCGGCGCTTAATTTTAATACAATTTAAGCGCTAAACTTATCGCGTAAAAACCGTGATTTGAGTCTGTAAGACAAACACGCGGAGGGAATTATGAAAACGCGCGCCGTCAAATTTGAATCGCAACGACAGATCGAGGAACTAATCGAGCAAGAGGGACTGCGCGCCGCCGACAATCTGCTGGTCTGCGTTTTTTGCGCTACAAGCTCTCTTCTTTTCAAGATCGCCCAAATGCTGGAAGCGGCGCTGCCAAACGCCGCGATCGCGGGATCGGATGTCTGCTGGGCGCTGTGCGACGACGATTTTTATGAGGATCAAACGACGATCGTATTCTCCGTTTTTCAGGAAACGAAGCCGATTTCGTTTTTATTCGACGACGCGAACGAAGCCGCCGTCGACGCGCTGGCGCTGCGGCTCAAGGGAACAAACGCGAAAAACGCGCTGGTATTTTGCGCCCAAACCTCGTGCGAAACCAAGCCGTTTGCGCGGTCGCTAGGCAAGATTTTTGAAACCGTAATTTGCGTTGATTCCGTCTCGGCTTCGCTGGTTTGCGACGGCGCTCAAAGCGATCGCGGCGCGGTCGTGGTAGCCTTTGACGGAGAGAATTTCGCCTTTAGGATCAAAAAAAGCGTCGCGCCAATCGCCGCGGGCAAAGAGATGACAATCACGAAAATCGACGATCGCTACATTTTGGAGCTAGATCGCAAGAGCGTCGAGGAAGTTTCCAAGTTTTATCTAGGAGACAATCCGCCCGATATTTTCGCCTATCTCAAAGCGTCGGATAATCGCATAGCCGCCAAACTCAACGGCAGAACGCTTACAAGTTGCGAGGAGGGCGAGGCTTTACGGCTTGGAATCGCGCCGCAAACGGGTTTTGACCTTGGCGGCGGCGAAGAGACAATCGAAGGCAAAGCGATCTGGCAGTTTTCAACGCGCAGTTTCAAGCGGGTTCAGGCTCCGGGCTGCGTTTCGGACGATCTTTTTTTGTTTCGCGAGTCGGCGCTGGAACAAGTCGGCGAAGCGCTGGTGTGGATCGATGAAAAACAAGACGCTTTCAAAGAGATCCGTAGCGCCTGCGCGGTTAAATTTTCAAAGCGGGAGGACGCGATCGTCCGTCTTTTAAGCGGCGTAAGCGCCGATCTGAATATGCAGCTACGCCAAAACGCGCTAAAACTCGCGCCGCAAAACGACCGAGCGCAACTGCGTCGGGATTCGCTCACGGGCTTACCGGGTCGCGGCAGTTTTATCGAAGCGCTCTCATGCGCGAAAAATCCGTCGGTGGCGATTTTCAACATAGAGCGTTTTCGGGACATAAACGATCTTTACGGCTACGAGATCGGCAATCAGATGTTAAAAGAGCTTTCCGCGTTGCTTAAAGCCTCCTTAAATAAAAATATGCCGTCGTTCAGGATTGGCGGCGATCTGTTCGCGGTTTTGGCGGACGGCTACGGCGAAGAGATTTTTTTGGATGTAATCGAGTCGATTCAGTCGCTTGTAGGCTCTACGATCTTTTTGGAGGACACTCTCGCCGCGTCAAATATCCGTTTGCGCGCGGGCGTGGCGTACGGGCTTGAGCAGATACTATCCCGCGCCGAAGACGCTTTGCGTAACGCCAAACGCAAGCGCGTTTCTATTGTTATCGCAGGGGATGGCGACAATAAAAAAGCGCAGGAAAACCTCAAAATCTTAAACATTGTCAGGCAGGCGGCGATGCAGTCGTGGTGGACTCTTGCCTACTATCAGCCGATCGCCAGAGCGAGCGACGCGCAAATCGTCAAATACGAGGCGTTAATGCGCCTAAGAGACGCGCAGGGACGAATCTATCAGCCCGCCGCGTTTTTGGATTTAGCCAAGCGGTCGCGCTACTATCCGGAATTGACCAAACATATATTCGGCGGCGCGTTGAAAATGTTCAACGACAAAGAGGAGGCGATCACCCTCAATCTCGCGCCCGAAGATATGCAAAACCGCGAAACAATGGCTTATATCGGCGCTTTGATCGCCGATTTCAGTTCGCCAAGCCGCATTACGCTGGAAGTTACCGAATCGGAGATGATCGAAGATTATATGACCGCGATTAAAGCGATTGGCGAGCTAAAAAAATTAGGCGTCAAGATCGCGATCGACGATTTTGGAAGCGGATATAGCAATTTCGCCTATCTCATCAAATTCCAAGCCGATTACATCAAAATCGACGGCTCTATCGTGCGCGAAATCGACAAAAACGAGAAAGCCTACCAGACGTTGGCGGCGATCGTGGATTTTGCCAAACGGCTAAATATCGAGACGATCGCGGAGTTTATATCGGGCGAGTCGATCGCGCAAAAAACCAAAGAGGCGGGCGTGGATTATTGGCAGGGATATTTCATCGGGCAACCCGCGCCGTTGTAGATCGCGCTTTGTTTTGGGCGTTTAATTTGGCTTTGCGCGTCGCTCTCGCGCAAAACGCGAAACGCGAAATGATCGCCCGTTTATTTGGCTTTGCCGCTTTAGCGCCGCTCAACGCGCCGCGCCGCGAATTCCGCGCTTTCGCGCGTTCAGTCTTGCGCGTCGGTTTTTGGCGATCTTTGCTAGAATACGCGCTCTTTTTGGACAGGTGGCCGAGCGGTTGAAGGCGTCAGTCTCGAAAACTGATATATCCTTGCGGGTATCGAGGGTTCGAATCCCTCCCTGTCCGCCAACGAAACGCTTTTGCGATCTTGTCGCGATCTTGCGAGCGCTTCGTCGGCGTTACGCCTACTTGCTAAACGAATCTACTAGCGTAAACTTATAGCGATCGATTTTGTCGTCCAAGCCAAGTTGACCGTTGGAGTTATATCCCGTCGTATAAATTCTGCCGTCTTTCGATAGCGCGATAGAGTGCAAACGCGCAACTACGGCGCCAATGTTTTTGCCGCTTAGCGACGGAACAAGCGTCCAGACGTCGCGATCGTTTTCGTCGCCCAAACCAAGCTCGCCGTAGTAGTTGTCTCCCGCCGCGTAAACCTTGCCGTCGCTAGACAGAGCGAACGAATTGGATATGGCGGTAATGTTTTTATCGCGTAAATCGGTAATCTCGGTAAAGGTATCGCGGTTGTTTTTGTCGCCCAAACCAAGCTCGCCGTTGGAGTTATATCCCGCCGCGTAAACCCTGCCGTCTTTTGATAGGGCGGTAGTATGCATATTTCCCGCGGATATGGCGGTAATGTTTTTATCGCGTAAATCGGTAATCTCGGCAAAGACATTCCGATCGGTTTTATCACCCAAGCCAAGTTCGCCGTAATAGTTTTCTCCCGTAGCGTAAACCTTGCCGTTGCTAGACAGAGCGAACGAAGCGGAATCGCTTGCCGATATAGCGGTAATGTTTTTATCGCGTAAATCGATAATCTCGGTAAAGGTAGCGTGAAGTTTAAAAATCCCTTCTCCGCTATCGCCCAAGCCAAGCTGACCGTCATAGTTGAGTCCCGTCGCGTAAACCTTGCCGTTGCTAGACAGAGCTAGGGAGTGGCTCACGCCTGCCGCAATAGCGACAATACCTTTATCGCGTAAATCGGTAATCTCGGTAAAGGTAGCGTAGATTTTAAAATGCCCTTCTCTGCTACCCAAGCCAAGCGACTCGTCAATTCCCGCTCCATAAACTTTGCCGTCTTTCGATAGGGCGATAGAGTGTACATCGGCGGCGGCTATCGCAATAATGTTTTTGCCGCTTAGCGACGAAACGCGGGTAAAGACTTCGCGATCTTTGTTGTCGTCGCCCAAACCAAGCTGACCTACATAGTTATATCCAGCCGCATAAACGTCGCCGTCGTTGGTAATAGCGAAAGAGTTTCGTACGCCCGTAGCGCCGCTTTTGAAACTGACGCCGTTTCCTGTCTTGCCATCGCCGGAACCACTTCCTCCGCCTCCGCAACCGATTAAAAATAGCGACGCAAACGCGATTGCCGCGAGTTTGATTAACCTAACACAAAAATAAAGAAAGGGGGGGGGGGGGCGTTATTAGCTGAAGCCGAAGCGACGGCTTCGCTTTGGAACAAACGCATTGCGGCGTTTGAAAAATTGGGCGACGATCGCTTTACGAAAGCGAGACCGATTTCCGATTTAACGGACGAAATAAGCGATTGCATATTCGCAACCCTCCTTGAATTGTTGGAATAAATCGCTTGATTGTAGTATGGTTTTGCTTGAAACCCGATAATTTTAGAGCTTTTTTGGCGGTTATTCTTTTTATATCGTCGCGTTTAGCGCCGACGTGTTAGAATGGTCGACTTCAAGACGCAACGCCAAATTAGGAACGACGATGAAAGTATTACTTTTGCAAGAGGTCAAAAATCTGGGCAAAACGGGCGAAATAAAAGAGGTAAAAGAGGGTTACGCCCAAAACTTCCTGATCGCCAAAGGACTTGCCAAACCCGCCACGGACGCGATCGTCCGCCAATGGAAGGCGCGAAGACAAGCGGCTGAGGAGCGCGATCGCGAGGATTTGGAACGCCTTAACGCGATTGCGAAAAAGCTAGAGAGCGTAACGGTGAAGATCGTCAAAAAAATCGGCGCGAACGGATCGCTTTTCGGCGCGTTAAAAAAAGAGGAGATAGCCGAAGCGCTGGCGCGAAGCGGTTTTGAGATTGACAAAAAAGAGATAGAAATCGACGGCGCGATCAAAGCTACGGGATTATACGAAGCGAGCGCGAAGCTAGGACGCGGCGTTCATCCGCGCTTCAAAGTCGAAGTGGCGGGCGAATAGCGCATGAATACCTTTGAAGCCACGACGATACTTGCGTACAGAACCGACGATCTCGCCGTTATCGGCGGCGACGGGCAGGTTAGTTTCGGCGCGACGGTTATGAAAAACAACGCGGTCAAAATAAGAACGCTTTGCGGCGGCAAAATCTTATCGGGCTTTGCGGGATCGACCGCCGACGCTTTCACGCTTTTTGATATGTTCGAGCGGATTTTGGACTCGCAAAAAGGCGATCTGCTAAAAAGCGCGATCTCGTTTGCCAAAGCGTGGCGAAGCGATAAAATGTTGCGGCGTTTGGAAGCGATGATGATTACGCTAAATACCAAACATCTGTTTGTTTTAAGCGGCGCGGGCGACGTGGTCGAGCCTGAAGACAACGCGCTGGCGGCGATCGGAAGCGGCGGCGCGTTCGCTTTGAGCGCGGCTAGAGCGCTGAAAAACTTTTCCGATTTAGCGCCCGAAAAACTTGTGGAAGAGTCGCTGAAAATCGCGGGCGAAATCTGCATTTACACCAACCAAAATATCAAAACTTTAACGCTGAAAGCCGCATAATGGATTTAACCCCTAAAGAGATCGTGAAGTATCTGGATGATTTTATCATCGGTCAGGACGAGGCGAAAAAGGCGATTGCGATCGCGCTTAGAAACCGCTGGCGACGGCTTAAGCTGGAGGGCGAAATCCGCGAGGAGGTTCTGCCCAAAAATATCTTGCTTATCGGTCCGACGGGCGTTGGCAAAACGGAGATTGCGCGTCGAATGGCGAAGCTGCTGAAACTGCCGTTTGTCAAAGTCGAGGCGACGAAATATACCGAAGTCGGTTTTGTGGGGCGCGACGTGGAATCGATGATTCGCGATCTGGTATTTGACGCGATCAAGATCGTAAAAGAAGAAGAAATTGCGCGTCAAGAGCCGGAGCTTGAGGAATATATCTACGACAAGATCGCAAACGAGCTTGTGCCGCCGCTTCCAAAAGGCGCGTCCGCAACGCTGGTCGCGCAACGAAAAGCGTCGAAAGAGGCGATGAAAGAGCGGGTGAAAAGCGGCGAGGCGGATCATCTGACGATAGAGATTGAGATTTCGCCAAAAACGCGCGTCGAAGTCGAAGGGCTGGATAATCTGCCGCCCGAAATGGCGCGTTTGCAGGATTCTATCGGCAAAATGTTCGGGCAGATGAACGCGCCGATCAAGAAAGAAACAAGCGTCAAAGAGGCGAAGGAACTTTTGCGCCAAGAGGCTAACGATCGCCTGCTCGATATGGAAAAAGTGCGACGCGACGCTCTTATCCGCGCCGAAGAGGGCGGAATCGTGTTTATCGACGAAATGGACAAGATCGCGTTGCCAAGCGGCGCAAGCAGAAGCGGCGATCCAAGCAAAGAGGGCGTTCAGCGCGATCTGCTGCCAATCGTCGAAGGCAGCAGCGTCAATACGAAATACGGCGCGATCAGAACCGATCACGTGCTGTTTATCGGCGCGGGCGCGTTTCACATGACCAAACCTAGCGACCTAATCGCCGAATTGCAAGGGCGTTTTCCGCTTCGCGTGGAGATGAACTCGCTAAACGAAGAGGATCTGTACAGGATTTTAGCCACGCCGAAAAACTCGCTTGTAAAACAATACGCGGCGCTTTTGAAAACCGAAGGAGTCGAGCTTGCGTTCAGCGATTTGGCTTTGCGCGCTATGGCAAAATTGGCAAAACAGGCAAACGACAAAACCGAAGACATAGGCGCAAGGCGCTTGCACGCCATTATGGAAAAAACGCTGGAAGACATTAGTTTTCAAGCGGACGAGAACGCGGGCAAGACGATCGAGGTTACCGCCGAGTTGGCGCATAGCAGACTTGATAAAATCGTGGAAAACGACGATGCCGCGAGATATATCCTCTAAAGCGGGCTTTGTCGCGCTAGTCGGACGACCAAACGCGGGCAAGAGTACGCTTATCAACGCGCTTGTTAGCGATCGGATCGCTATGACAAGCCGCAAAGCGGGCGCGACGCGCAGGCGACAGCTTGCGATCGTTACGCAAGATAACGCGCAGATCGTGTTTATAGATACGCCCGGACTCGACAGTCGCGGCGGCAAAATAAGAGAGTTTATGCAAAAAGAGGCGTTAAGCGCAATAAAAAGCGCCGATCTGAGCGTTTTTTTGGCGGATATGGCGGACAAAACCGACGATTACGAAAGTTTTTTATCTCTCGCGGGCAAACAAAAGCATATCGTCGCATTGACAAAAGCCGACAATTTCAATTATGAGCAAAGATTAAGAAAACTTGCGGAATACAAGCCTTTTAGCGACCGCTTTTTGGCGATCGCGCCGATTAGCGCCAAGAAAAACGACGTCGCGCCGCTGTTAAAAGAGATTTGCGCTCATCTGCCCGAGCGCCCGTTTTACTACGATCCGAGCGAGCTTACCGATTTGAGCGTCCGCGAAATATACGCCGAAATGATCCGCGAAGCGCTGCTTGATAGCTTCAACGACGAAGTGCCGTACGCGTGCGAAGTCGAGATCGAAAGTTTTGTCGAAGGCGATCGGTTGGATAAGATCGAGGCTAAAATTCTCGCGCAAAAACCCTCGCACAAAGCGATCGTGATCGGCAAAAACGGCGCGGGCATAAAACGCGTTGGCGTGAAATCAAGGAAACTAATGGAACAATTCTCGTCGAAGAAAACGTTTTTGAAGCTGGAAGTCGCGTCGCTTAGGTCATTAAACAAAGACGAGCGAACGGCTAAACTTATTCGCAAAGGAGGCGCATGAGTAAAATGAAACGCGGCGCGTTTAATATAATTTGCCGCAAAGGAAGCGCATGAAAGTATTTTTGTGTTGCGTTTTCGCGGCTGTTTTGGCGTTTGGCGCGGACGATCTAGCGGAGGTTTACCGCGTTAAGGGCGCCGTCGCGCTGGAGGCGAGAGCGAGCGAGATTTTGTCCGATCCGTCTTATTGGCTGGAGCGTTTAGGTAAAGTTGAAACGCGCTTCGGCTATTTTGAGTCGCCAAAACATCTGTTTATCGTCGATAAAGCGGCGCGAAAGTTCTTTTTTTACGACTACGAGAACAACGTTTTGAAGCGCGCGGCGGAATACGACGCGACAATGGGCGACGCGACGGGCGATAAATACAAGGAAGGCGACAACAAAACGCCCGTAGGCGTTTATCGCGTTACGGCGAAGCTAAAGCAGGGCGAACGGCTTTTTGACAAGTACTACGGTCCGCTGGCTTTCGTTACCGACTATCCAAACGCCTTTGACCGCAGTTTGAAAAAAACGGGGCATGGCATCTGGATACACGGCTTTCCGCTGAACGGATCGCGCGATAATCCAAACACAAAAGGGTGCGTGGCGATTGAAAACGACGGGCTAACCTCGCTTGATTCAAGCGCCGATCGCGCCAAAATCGCGGTTATGATCAACGAAAGCGGCGTTTTGGAAGCCAAAAAAGAGGATCTAGCCGCGGTTATGGCATTGCTCTACGAGTGGCGTTGGGCGTGGAAAATCAACGATCTGGAGCGGTATTTAGGACTTTACGCCGATGATTTTGTCAGATCGGATGGAATTTCAAAGAAAGAATTTGATAAGATTAAGCGTGTAATTTTCGGAAAAGGCGAAAAGAAACGAATCGAGTTTTCCGATATTGAGGTTGTCCCTTACCCGAACTCGCTGAATAAAGTGATTTATAAAGCAAGTTTCTGGCAAGATTACGAGGCGACAACCCACAGATCGAGTCGGGTAAAAGAGCTCTATCTACAAAAAAGCGGCGATCGCTTTAAGATAGCGCTAGAACGTTGATTCGAGAAGGGAAAAGGGGGGTAGATTGGCAAAGAGCAAATTAGCGTCGCGACCAAGAGTCGCGTATTTAGCTTCCGCGCCTGATCGGTGTTGGACGCTATACGGCGACGAGGTCAGGCAAGACGATCTGGCGGAGCTTGAAAATCCGGGTTGCACGGTAGTCGCTTTTCCGGATAAAGAGCTTATCTTTCACCAGTTTGAGCTGGCGAAAGACATGACGAGCGAACAACTCGCCGAAAACGTAGAGGTCAAGGTTTTCCAAGACGCGGGGTTAAACCCGATGTTGGAATACAAAACCTCGTTTGCGCAGCGAATTAGCCGACAAGACGAGCGTATGTGGTCGATCGGCGCGGTCGCGGTATCGACGGGCGCGTTAGAGGGAGTTACCGCTCCTTTGGGCGGATACGCCAGCTACATTGACGCGGTCGTGCCGGCAAGCTCTCTTCCGTACGCGCTGTACAACGCGAACATATTAGAGCCCAAACGGGACGTTTTCATCTATTTCCAAAAAGACGCGCTTATCATATCGATCTTTGACGGCGGCGAGTATGTTTACGGCAAGAGTCAGGATCACGGCATCAAAAAGCTGATGGAATCCTACGCTCAACTTAGCCACGCCAGAATGGAGTATGAAGACTTCGTCTCAATGCTAACCAGCGCGTCGGCGAGCGAGGACAAAGAGCAAAATCTTCGCGCTTTGGCGGATTTGCGCGAGGCGATTTCAAACGCGCTGTTTGGCGTAAAGAACATTCTGCTATACGCCGGGAGAATCGTCGGCATAACCAGCATGGATCGCCTATTTATAGGTACGAGCGAAGGGGTTGTGCCGGGACTCGAAGATTTGGCGCAGGAGCTTCTTGAGGTCGAAGGACACGAGTTTAACTTCAGCACCCAGTTTTACGCCAAAAGCGATCAATATGTAGATCAGTTGGCGATTTTGACGCTACTCGAAGCGAACAATATCGTTAGCGGACTGAAAGTCAATCCGTTTAACTGCACCGTCAAAGCGCGCCCTGGCGCGTTCTTTGAAAGAGCGGGCGGACAGGCTATCGGGTTGGTAAGCGCGTCTCTTCTCGCGGCGATCGCTTGGCCTCTCTATTATTTGGGCTGGGTGCAGTGGTACGATTTCAACGCCAATAGTCAAATGAAGGAGCTTAGAGTAAGCGAGGCGAAGTTTAAGGGCTTGGAAGCGGAGCAGGCGCGATTAACCGCCGAGGTTGCGGCGTTGGAAATCGATAGGCAAGACAAGCAGACGAAACTTACCGACGCTCAAAATTTGCTCGTCAAGATTCATGAAATGCGAGTCTTATCTCAACCTGCGGCTACCGGATTAGCGGGTTTATTTGAGCGTCTGAGCGAAGCTAACGTGCGCGTTGAATCTTTGGAGATGAGCGGACGCGATACGTCGGCGCAGATCAGAGCGCCGCGCGACACGCAGATTACAAAGTTGCTCGGGCGACTTGCGGAAGACAATTATCTGCCCGCGCTTACAAAGATCGTTAAGGGCGAAAACGGAGCCTTTAGCGCGGAGCTGAAAGTGAGGTTACCATGAGCGCGAAAAAAGATGGATTTGGAGTTAAGTTCGAAAAGTTCGTCGCGCAACTTGACGCATGGATCGCGCAACGCAAAAAGAACGAAGTCGTGATTATGGCGATCTTTATTCCGTTGGCGCTTTTGCTGATAGACTACAAGTTTATCGTCCCGAAAGCCGAAGCCAAGACGGTCGCTAGCAAAGCCAAGCACGACGACATTGTGAAGCGCATTGAGGCTTTCAAAAGCAACGACACCGAAAATAAGGTTAAAGAGCTTAGCGAAAAGTCCGCGGCGCTAAAGGTGGATATAGAAAGATTAGCTACGACGGAGGCGTATATCCAGTCTCGCCTAACCGAGCTTGATCACCTGTTTTTCACTCGTCTAGAGTGGGCGCAACATCTTGACTTTATCACACAGAAGGCTACCGAGCACCACGTTACGATCCAGGCTCAAGAAAACAGGGTAGAGCCTGAAGGACCCGGTTTCGCGCCCGTTATGTCCGTGTCTTTAGACGGACACGGTAGTTTTGCTTCCGTTTTGCGTTACCTGTTTTTGGTAGAGGCAAGCGAGAAGATTACCCCGATCGAGAAGCTCACGATGACGATAGACGAGAAAGATCGATTGGCGTTTACCGCCACAAGCGTATATTGGGGGCTAAGATGAAACACTTTGTTTGGCTAATCGGGGTTGCCTCGATAGCGTTTGCCGACGCTCAAATGGATCCAAAAGACGTTGCGGCTACGGATACGCAGATCGTCGCTATTCAAGAGGCGACGCGTCCGGAAGTTCCGACGTTTCGCAATCCGTTTTACTACGCGCCGCGTCCCGTAGCGGAGGGCGAAGCGCCGCCTGCGGTTGTCGTCGTGCCGAAAGGTCCGGTATTGCAATCGGTTTTCGGTTCGCGCGCGCTGATTAACGGAGAGTGGAAAAAAGCGGGCGAGTCGACCGTCGGCGGTTGGAGAGTTCAGAGGGTGCTGGTTGATTCGGTGATTTTAATCAACGGCAATTCAAGAAAAACGTTGTCCTTAGACGGCGGCGTTAAGAAAAATAATTACATCGTGAAGGTAGGTGGATGATTATGAAAGCGCTAAAAGCATTGACCGCGGCGTTTATTATGACGGCAACCATGTATGCGGCTTGCCCAGGAGAGAGATTCGACGTAACGATCAAGGAGCCGATCGCGCTCAAAGAGGCGCTCTTGGCGATTATCGACGAGTGCGATCTTTCGTTGTCGCTTGAAGGCGAAGGGACGCAAGCGCAGTTTGACTCCGCAAAGATCGGCTACGTAACGTTAAGAGCCGTAAACGCGGAAGAGGCGGCGGATTTTTTCCTGCAACGAGCCAATTTGCACGGCTTTCTCGTCAACGATCTGTTGACGATTCGCTATTTGGATACGCGGCTGTTTAGAGTGGATTTTGTTAATAACAGCAGATCCGGCTCCAGCACCGCCGACGTGAAAATCGGCACCGCCACAGGTTCCAGCGGCAGCTCCGATGGCAGTTCTAGTAGCGACAGCACGACTACAATCAAAACAGAAGAGAAGTTTGATCTATGGACAACGCTGGAGAAAGAGATTGGTAGCGTTTTGAGCCGACCTGAAGACGGCGCTAAAGCTGGGGCTAATTCCGTGTTTGTAAATCCTACAAGCGGCATAGTAACGGTAACGGGCACGCGCCGTCAGGTTGATCGCGTCAGCGAATACCTCGACAAACTGCTTAACTCGCTTAAAAAGCAGGTGCTAATCGACGTTCAAATCTACGAGGTTCAGCTGGACAATAAGAACACCAGCGGCATTGATTGGAGCAGACTTTCGTTAAGCATTGGCAATCTAGCGGGCGACGGTCCTGGCGGAGCTGGTTACGATTATACAGACGAATGGAGAGGCTCTACCGACAATAGACATATAGACAAAGGCTTTATCCTTTCTGGTAAAGTTCGTTTTGACGCTATGGGCATGTTGGATTTCCTAAAAAAGCAAGGCGAAACCCGCTCGCTTTCCAATCCTAAAGTGTTGGCGATGAACAATCAGCCTACCCTGATTAGCGTTGGTAAAAACATAAACTACCAAACGCTCTCCAGCACAACGTTATCGGGAAGCAGCAGCGGCTCGTCTACGCAAAGCGCCGAAAACGACTCCTTGTTTGTGGGCGTGCTACTAGATATTACGCCGCAGATTGACGACGAGGGCTATATTACGCTTAGGCTTAATCCCTCTTATAGCGATCTATTGCGCGCGGGGGACGAAGATCCGTGCTTTAACGGCGTCGCGTCAATTACCGGCGGTAACTGCATACGCAATATCGCGCCCGATACCAAAAGTCATCGTATTAGCTCCGTTGTGCGCGTGCGCGACAACGACATAATCGTTCTGGGCGGACTAATCGATAGTAGTAGCGACGTTCAAGAAAACAAGGTGCCGATTTTGGGCGACATTCCTTTCCTTGGTAAGCTGTTCGGTTCTAAAGCCACGATTACCAGAAACCGCGAGATTGTCTTTGTGTTGACTCCGCATGTCGTCGTGGATGATCAAGTGCAACCTTCTCTTAAGGCGTTAGGCTATGGCGAAGTTATGATTGACAAGATCAGGGACGATCAAAGCAGTCGCGCGCCTAAACTGAAAGAGTTTGATGACGAATGATCGACTCTACGCGCGCGCAAGAACACTTTTTGAGGATAGCGAAAGCAACTCCTATTACGTGCTTCTTACGCGCACGAGTCAAGTTTATAGTCGAATCGAAAACGCTTTCAAAAACCCTTTCAAGATCCTGCTAATCACCGGAGCGCCCGGCACAGGCAAAAGCTATGTGCTGAGGCGTTTTTATTACGATCAACGCGATCGCGCGCCGATATTTATGTATCCAAGCGCTACTTTCGCAAGCGATCGTCTGTGCGAGATTTACGAAAAACTTTACAATAAACGCCTTGCCGCTAAAGATACGCAGGAGATTATCGACGCCTTTAGAGACGGCGGTTTAAGCCCGATATTTATTCTGCTGGACGAAGCGCAACTTTATGAAAGCGAACGGCTTGAGTGGGTTAGGATGCTCTCGAACGAAGAGATTTTTCGCTTCGTCGTCGTGGTGCATAGGGTGAAGCAAGAGGATCTGCTGGCAAAAGAGCATTTCAGAACGCGCACCTTTGAAACTATCGAATGCCGTCCTATCGAGCCTGCTGAAATATCGAGATTTATCGAGACGAAACTGTTGCTTGGCGAGGTTTCTGAGTTTTACGATCGGTTTAATCAAGCCAATTTTGATAGAATTTACGATCTTACGCAAGGGAATTTGCGCGATCTCAATCGATTGATGAATCGCTTTTTTGACTTGCTGGATGATTACGAACAAAATAGACCGCATAAGCTGACCTCTCGCTTTTCCAATAAGTTTATCGAGATGGCGGCGATTGAATTAGGAATGCTTTAATGGATAGAATCGATAGGCTAGAGCGTAGTTGGATTATTTACAAGACGAAAAAAATTGCGCGAAACGCGGTTTTCTTTGGTTTCGCGTTGATTATCGGCGCGACGATCGTGTATGTCGCGTTACGAAATATCAAGGTTTCAAGCGCCGACGCAAACGCGCAAGATCAAGTTTCGCAAACTCAATCGAACGCCGCCGTTCAAACGTCCGTAGCCGTTACGCCCGATTCGCAACCCGCGTCCGTAGTCGCTTCCAATAATCCAAAGCCGACCGAAACGCAAACGCCGACGCAAGCTAAGCCAAAGATGAGCATAGCGCCCAATTACGATTTCGCAAACGACGCCGATAAGCGCGTAGCCGCGTCGATCGTCGCCGTTAGAACGCAACCGCCGCCCGCGCCCGCGATCGTTAATCCGACTCCGACTCCGCCGGTTGCAAATCCGTCTTCGCCCGTGTCGTTTCAAAGGGTTGACGGCGTAAGCGATTTAGTAAACGCGTTTAACAGACAGCCGAATTATTCAAAGGCGGTCGATATAGCGGAATTTTATCTAAAGCAAAACGACTTTCAAAACGCCTACGATTGGGCTTTAAAAGCCAACGAGCTTAACGGCAACGACGAAAGAAGCTGGGCGGTATTCGCAAAGGCAAGCTACAAAATGGGACATAGAGATCGCGCTATCAACGCGCTAAAAGGCTATCTAAACGCGAAATCGTCGGCGAATTTAAGCAAACTGCTTTATCAAATCGAACGCGACGAGGAAGGAATATAATGAAACGTTTTTGCGTTTTCGCGCTGTTATTCGCGTCGGCGATCGCCGCGCCGTCGGATAAAATCATAGAGCTTTACCAAAAAAAAGAGTACGAAAAAGCTTGTCTTGAAGGCGCGAAAATAGCGCGCGATTACAGATTTGACGAAACTTTTCTTAACGCTTACGGCATTTCGTGCATCAACAGCGATTATATCGATTTTGCGGCGCTTGCGGGAATCTATCTGCGAAGCACGCCCGGATCGCGCCAAAACGCGAGTTACATTCTCACGATCGCGTTTCAAAAAAAACTGCTTTACCAATCGCTTGCCGACGGGATTGATTTGGGCGATACGCATTTGCCCGACACGCCGCATATACTGTCAAAAGCCTTTAACGCTTACGCGGCGGGCAAATACGAAAAACGCGCCGACGGATCGTTTTACATCGACGCGGGCGGCGATCAACTTTTGCTCGATAGCTTAACCGAAAACTCGCGCTTCAAAGTACGCATTCGGAGGCTTAGCGAAGGACGCGTCGTAGAAGAACATTTATATTGGTAAGGAGCAAACGATGGATTACGCAGCGGGAGGCGGATTAAGAAGGCTTCGTTTAGGCGACGTGCTTATTTCCGCGGGACTTGTTACCCAAGACGACGTAACGCGCATGCTCGATCTTCAGAAAAAAGACGACAAAAACAGAAAATTAGGGCAGTTGATTATCGACGAAGGTTTAGCTTCCGAAGAGTCCGTGCTGAAAACGCTCGCCGAACAAATGCGCGTGCAATATCTTGAAGCGGGCACGTTTGAAGGCGATATGAAACTAGCAAGCAGGCTAGGTTTGAACATACTCCGACGCTTTTCCGCCGTTCCCGTGCGCGAAGAGGACGACGGCTATCTGGTGGCGTTTGTCGATCCGCTGGATTTCGCCGCGCAAGAAGCCGTTCAACGCGCTTTGCCCGATAAGCCGCTGATTTTGGCGATCACCGCGCAATCCGAAGTGCAAAGGATTGTGGCGCGTATCGAAACCCAAGAGGGATTGAAGGCGACTTTAGTCGAAATCCGCAGAGAAATGGCGGCGGGATCGGCGGACGTCGCCACGTTAGGCACAGCCGAGAGCGAATCCGCCATTATGCGCCTTATCAACATTATCTTTGCGACGGCGATTTCGCGCAGGGGCAGCGACATTCATATCGAGCCGGGCGAATCGGCTTGTTCGGTTCGCGTGCGCGTAGACGGCTTTTTGGCTGAATGCTTCTCTTTTGAAAACGAGCTTTATGCTCCGTTAAGCTCAAGAATCAAGTTGCTAGGCGATCTGGACATAGGCGAAAGACGCAAGCCGCAAGATGGGCGCTTTAGCGCGGTCGTCAATAGCAAAGAGTACGATTTTCGGCTTTCCACGCTTCCGATCGCGCACGGCGAATCGATCGTTATGCGTATTTTGGACAAATCAAAAACGCTTGTTCGCCTCGACGAAATGGGTTTTACGCCGACAAATCTGGAGCGTTTTCGCAGAGCCATGCGCGCGCCAAACGGCATCGTATTTGTTACGGGACCAACCGGAAGCGGCAAGACGACTTCGCTGTACGCGGCGCTTAACGAGGTCAAAAGCGTTACGCATAAAATTATCACGGTTGAAGATCCCGTCGAATATCGTATGGGCATGCTCCAGCAGGTGCAGGTCAATGAAAAAGCGGGTCTTACTTTCGCGGGCGCGTTAAGATCAATTTTGCGTCAAGACCCCGATATTATAATGGTGGGCGAATCGCGCGACAAAGAGACTATCTCGATCGCGATTCAAGCGGCGCTCACCGGACACCTCGTTTTCACCACTTTGCACACCAACGACGCGCCCAGCGCGATAACGCGGGTGATGGATATGGGCGTAGAGCCGTTTTTGCTTGCCTCGTCGGTGATCGCCGTGCAAGCGCAGCGGCTTGTGCGTAGAATCTGTCCGCACTGCAAAAAAGAGGTGAAATATCCCAAAGAGCTACTCGATAGAATCAAGCATATGACCCCCAAAGAGTTGAATTTCGCCGATCTCGTTTTCCACAAAGGCGAAGGTTGCAAAAAGTGCGGCAACTTAGGTTATTTAGGTCGAACGATGATTAGCGAAGTGCTTGAAATCAACGAACGAATCGCGGGTATGATCGTAGCCAACGCGCCGCGATCGCAGATAACGGAAGCGGCGCGAGAGGACGGATTTGAAGAGATGTTCACAGACGGCATTCGCAAGATCGTAATGGGCGAAACCACTCTCGAAGAGGTTATGCGCGTCGCTAAGATGTAACGAGCGTGAAAACCTTTCGCGTCGCGCTGGCTCAAATTAACGCAAGCGTCGGAGACATTGCGGCAAACAGCCAAAAGATCGTGGAAAAAGCTAATCTGGCGCAAGAGCTTGGCGCGGATTTGGCGATCTTTCCGGAGCTTGCCGTTACGGGTTATCCGCCGCAGGATTTGCTGTTCAAACCCGATTTTATAACCCAAAATCAAGAGGCGATGAAAGCGATCGCAGCCAAAACCAAAGCGATCGCTACGATTACGGGCTTCGTCGATCGCGACGTCGATCTGTTTAACGCGGCGGCGCTTTCAAGCGAAGGCGAAATAAAAGCGATCTATCGCAAAAGAAACCTGCCAAATTACGGAGTTTTTGACGAGGAGCGCTATTTTGCGCGCGGCGATCAAAACCTGATCGTATCCGTCGGCGGACATAAGCTGGGCGTTTTAATCTGCGAGGATCTTTGGAGCGGCGCGCAGGATGCGAGTTTATGCGCTTTGGACGCGCTTATCGTAATCAACGCTTCGCCGTTTAGCGCGAGCAAAAGCGCGGCGCGGCGCGATTTGCTTTCGGCGCGCGCGCGCGATCTGCGATCTTTTATTATCTATCTGAATCTGGTCGGCGCGCAAGACGAGCTTGTTTTCGACGGCGCGAGCGCGATTTACGATCCGCGCGGTTTGCCAATTGCGTTGGCAAAGAGCTTTGAAGAGGATCTGCTGCTTTGCGATCTGGATTTGGAGGATAGTTTTCGCGTCCGCCTAAAAGACGCGCGCGTTCGCGCTATGCGGCGCGGAGGCGTTTGCGCTTCGAGCGAGATCGCGTTGAATATCGCGCCTTCGCGTCAAAAACCGATCGCGCCGCGCCAAAGCGAAACGCCGCCAAGCGAAATCGAGGCGATCTATGCCGCGCTGAAACTCGCGCTGAAAGATTACGCGGCGAAAAACGACTTTTCAAAGGCGGTTTTGGGTTTAAGCGGAGGCGTGGATAGCGCGTTATGCGCGACAATCGCCGCCGACGCGCTTGGGTATGAAAACGTGCTAGGCGTTTTGATGCCTTCGCCGTTTAGTTCGCAAGGTAGCATAGACGACGCGCTGGCGCTGGCGGACGCGCTTAAGATTGAGACGCGGACGATTCCGATAAAACCGCTTATGGACGCGTATGAAACGGCGTTAGCGCCTAGCTTTGCGGGCATGCCGCGCGATTTTACGGAGGAGAACGTGCAAGCGCGTATTCGCGCCGCGCTGTTAATGGCGTTTAGCAATAAATTCGGCTATCTTTTGCTTTCGACGGGAAACAAAAGCGAGCTTGCCGTGGGCTATTCGACGCTTTACGGAGACATGGCGGGCGGATTCGCGCCAATCAAAGACGCGCTAAAAACGACCGTTTACGCGTTGGCGCGTTATCGCAACTCGCTTGGCGCGGTAATTCCGGAAGCGACTTTGACCAAACCGCCCAGCGCCGAGCTAAGAGAAAATCAAAAAGACGCGGACGAATTGCCCGAATACGAGATTTTGGATCAAATTATTCGCCTATTCGTGGAAGAGGATTATTCGTTAAAAGAGATCGACGAAAAAGGTTTCGATCCGCTAGTTGCGCGCAAGGTGGCGCGGCTAATCAAGCGCAACGAATACAAGCGATCGCAAGCTCCGATCGGCGCGAAAATTAGCGATCGCGCCTTTGGCAGAGATCGCAGAATGCCTGTCGCAAATCGTTTTACGGACGATAAACGCGATTAACTCTGACGAAAGTCAGATCAAATTATGGATTTGAGCGCTATAATTTTGTTTTAATTCAACCAAATGGAGTTACGAGATGTCGGACATTGAAGCAGTGAAAGCCAGCGGGCTTTTCTCGTCGTTAGACGAAGCGGACAAGAGCCGCCTTTTTCAGGTTTTGAAAACCAAGCAGTTGCAGGACGGCGAGATACTGTTCTACGAGAACGCGACAATCGATCGCGTGTATTTTCTCGTGAGCGGAAGCGTCAAGTCCTACAAGGTCAATCGTTTTCACAACGAGATTTTCCTTTTCAGACAAAACACGGCGGGGCTTATCACGCTATACACGCCGTTTTCGTTCAAGTCGCTCAGCCAGTTTTTCAGCAATCTTGAAAGCATCGGAACGTCGCTTGTGGCTTCTATCGAAAGAGACCAAGTGGACAATCTTTGCGTTAGCGCGCCGAACATTGGCAAGCTGTTTTTTCAGATGTTTGCCGATCGGCTTTTGATTTTGCAGAACATCATCACGCGAGATATGGTCTATGACAGCATCGCAAAGGTCGCTTACACGATCGACAAAAAGCCGGAAGAGTTCAAAACTTACAAAAAGCAAGAGGTCGCCTATATGCTGAACATTCAGCCCGAAACGCTTTCTCGGATACTAGGCAGGCTAAAAAGCGAGAAAGTCGTCGTCGAGGAAAAACGCGGCGATTTCACCGTGAAAAATCGCGCCGCGCTTAAAGGCTACTACGAGCTTTAGCCGATTCGCGCCCGATTTTGTCCCGCTATGCGGCGGCAAAATCAACGCGCCGCCCGCGCTCTTGCGGGCGACTAACGTTCAGTCGTTTTCCTCTTGTTCTTGCAGTCCGTCTTGTTCTTGATCGCGCAGGTATTCCTCTAGCGTTTGCGATCCAATCATCACCTTTTCTATAACGCCTTTGCCGTCCAAAGCGCGCACGATCACGCTGGCTTTGCTTTCACGCGACATCAAACGAGCGTTGAGATCGACCGCTTTTGCCTGATCCTCTTGCATATAGTAGCGATCGAAGTTGTAGTTGATCTCGACCGCGTTGCGCGAATAGCCGCAAAAGCCGTCGACTTTCAAATAGGCAAGCTCCGTTTTCGGTTTGGTCAAATACACGTTGTCGATCACGCTTAGATTGCGATCGTCCAATTCGTCTTTGTAGGTAACGAAAAGCGTACTTTCTCTTATGCGATCGCACAGCTTCTCGCTTGTTTGAAACTCGCCGTTTGCGATGTTTAACCTGATATACCGCCCGCGAAGCGGATCGAACGGATCGTACGCGGTTGTATCAAGCACGATCGGCTTGCCATAGCGCAAAACGCTTTCGTATTTTAGGATCTGATAAAAGGCGGCAAATAGTTGCGCGGCGATCAAAACGCCAAGCGCCGCTATCGCGATTTTCTTTCCGTTGCGTTGCAAAAACTCTCTCGCGTTGCGTCCTTGTTGTAATGACTCGCTCATTTTGCGTCCTTAATATAGCGGCGGATAAGGACGTTTGTCGCCAAAAACGCTATGCCCACGACAATAAATCCCACGCCCTTTTCTATGAAGCCCAGATCGGAGTCAAAAAAGCGTATCGCAAAAAGCGCCGCAAGCCACACAATGCCCTGATAGGCAAGCGTCGTATTCAGCCGCCTGACGCCGCCAAATATAAACGCCGCGCCTCCGATCAAGCAGGCAAACGAAAAGAACCAAATCATTCGTTTGTCCATTTCGGCGGAGAGCGCGGCGTAAAAAATAAGCGGCGCGATCGGTACTATCAACTCCCACAAACGTTCGCGCAATTTGACGACAAAAAAGCCAAAAAGCGCGAAATACAGCGCGCTCGCAAGGTAGAAAACGGGCGCGATCTGATACTCGCGGTCATCACCGTAACCCCACCAATAAAAAGCGCCGTCGACGCTTGCGGTAAGGAGCATAAGCGCGATCGCCAGCTTTGCGATCTCCTCGGCGGGACGCTTGAAAAATCCCGTATGATTTGGATAGGCTAAAGCGCTCGCAAGCCAAAACGCCGCGAAAAAGAGCGACTGATATATCCAAGCCGCCGCGCCGTGTATATACTCCGCCAATTCCGCGTTCATAATCGCAAGCGCGCCAAACATAAAGAGCAGATTAAACGCCTGCGTCGCGTGAGAATCGCGGCGGTAAATCAGACGCAAAACATACCATGGAAACCACGCCGCCATATAGATCCAGCCTAGCGCTTGCGGCTCGCCGCCGTCTGCCAAAACGCATATCAGCGCGGCGATCGCGATAAACAAGATCGCGCTTGCGCCTTTGGAGTTGAAAATGTATATCAGCGGGAGCGTAAGGGCGATGACGACCTTTGTGAAGTCGATCGCGTTGCCGCCAAGATGATAGGTTTGCGCGACAATCGCCAACGCGCCCGTGAAGGCAAGGAGCAGAAAGAGGCTCGCTCCTTCGGCGTGCGCCGCGCTTTGAGGCTTTTTGAGCTTCGCGTAGATCGCGATCGACTGCGCCAGCGTCAGTAGCAGTAGCGCCACAATGCCCTTCGCGCCGCGCGTTAGCTCCTCCCAGTTGAACGCGAACAGCGAGATGATTCCAAGCGCGATCAGCGTCGCGCCGAAAGCCGCGAAGATCGCCGTCGCCCAATTGGTTTTAGGCGCGTCGTTTTGGTAACGCGCAAGGATTTTCGCCGCGCTTTCGGCGCTAATGATCTGCTCTCGCGCCCACTCCGAAACCTCGTTTTCCAGCCAATCAATCGGCGTTTTCATCGTTTTGCCTCTTTCTTTTTGTTTTTGTCTTACGTTTGGTCTTTGCGTCCGCTTCGCCTCTTTACCTCGCGTTTGTTTTTGCTCTATCTTTACGCTTGCTTTGCTTCTTTACTCCGCTTTTTTCGTTTGCTTCGCATTTGCATTTATTTGGATTTTGCCTCGCGCTTGTCTTGTTTCTTTCCTTCGCGTCTGCCTTTGACCCTTCCTTTGCCCCTCGTTTGTTTTTTTGTTCTATTCTTTGCGCTTGTTTCGCGTCCTTGCCTCGCTTCTTTCGTTTGTCCGCTTCTGCCTCTATTCGCGCTTGTCTTTGATTCCTTGTTTGGCGTTTGTTTTGTTATTCTTTTCACATCTGCCTCGCGCCCGTCCTTGTCTCTTTCGGCGCTTGCTTTTTCATTTGCCTTGCGGCTATTTTACCTTTATCTCGCGCCGTCGTTCTGTCTTTGCGTTTTCCTTTTGCCTTTCTCTCGCTTTTTGTCCGCGTTTGCCTCTGCTCCGTTTCTTTCTTTTAGCGTCCGCTTCGCGTCTGTATTCTCCAACGCTTTTGCTTTTCGTGTCTATCTCTACCCAATTTCGTAGGGCTAGTTTCGATTCTTTCGTTTGCCTCGCGTGTATGCCTTTGCGTTTTCTTACCGCAATTAAACCCAAATTGCGCTGAAACCTCTCGTCCTCTCGCCAGCGCGCGCTTCATCGCCATTTTCGCGCCTCCCGTTATCTTGCCATCCCGATCATCCTGCCATTCTACGTCTCCCTTCCGCCATACCCGCAAAAGCGGGAATCTAAATTAAAAAGTTATAAGACTTTGCGAATGACGATCAACCTACGAAGGCGCGTTATCGTTGCGCGATATTTGGAGACCCGCCTTCACGGAAATGACGGCAAGCCTCCACATTTGGATTAAGGCGGCGAGATCGTCTAGCGGGTATGACGTGCGGATGCAAGGCGCAAAATAGCGCGGCGCAACACAGGCAAGACAATGCGAATGGCGCGAAGCGACGCGAACGGTGAAAGCGCAACAACGCGGCGGGCGCAAAGCGCGGGGCGGCGGGGCGGGGCGGCGACGTTGCAAAGCAAACGGCAAAACGTTGGCGCTAATTTGCGCCAAGTTCCTCGTCGTCGTCGAGAATCTCCGCTTTAGGGCAGTTGGCGATCGAGACGACTTTGTCCTTGCCTTCGACGCGGACGATAATTACGCCGCTGGTGTTGCGTCCCGCCTTGCGAATCGTCTCCATATCGACGCGGATCATCTTGCCTTCGCCCGTGAGCGCCATAAGCTCCTTTTCGGGATCGGTAATCACCGCGCCCACAAGCGCGCCCGTTTTCGGCGTGAGTTTCATCGTGATTACGCCCTTGCCGCCGCGCGATTGCAGTCGATATTCGCTCGCGCTCGATTGCTTGCCGATTCCCTTTTCGCTCACGGTCAAAATGCCAGCCTCGTCGCTATCTAGCAACAATGCGCCCACGACGCAATCGCCGCCAATCTTGAACTTGATCGCAAATACGCCGCGCGCGACGCGCCCAAGCTCCCGCGTCTCCTCAAGCGGAAAGCGAATGCTCATAGCCTTTTGCGTGATGACGACTATCTCTTTTGTTTCGGGCGTGGCGATCTGCGCCGATACGATCTCGTCGTCGTCGTCAAGATTGATTGCGCGCACGCCGACGCTGCGGATATTGCCGTATTCGCTTAAATTGGTGCGTTTGACAAGCCCGTTGCGCGTGAAGAAAACAAGCGATTTGCTCTTGTCAAAATCGATCGCGGGAATGATCGCCATAATTTTTTCGTCCTCGCGCAGTTTGATCAGATTGACGACCGCTTTGCCCTTCGCGCCGCGCCCAGCTTCCGGAATGCGATAGACCTTGAGCCAATATAACTGTCCCTTATTGGTTACGAACAGCAACGTGTTGTGCGTGTCCGCCACGAAAAAGCTCTCGATAAAGTCGTCGTCGTACGTCGTTACGGCGATCTTGCCCTTGCCGCCGCGATTTTGCTTTTCGTAGGATTTGAGATTGACGCGTTTAATGTAGCCGCGATGCGTAATGGTAACGACCATTGGCTCGTTTGGAATGAGATCCTCGACGTCGATGTCGTCGTAATCGTCCTCGATCGCGGTGAGGCGCGGCATTGGATAACGGGCTTTGATCTCCAAAAACTCGTCTTTGATCGTCTTGTTCAGCAGATCGTCGCTTTTTAGGATTGCGCTTAGTTTGTCGATGAGAACAAGCAGATCTTTGTACTCGTTTTCGATCTTGTCGCGCTCAAGCCCCGTTAGCCGTTGCAGGCGCATTTCCAAAATCGCCTGCGTTTGGCGATCGCTCAAGCTAAAACGCGCGCTCAACGCCGCTTTGGCGCTTTCGGTATCGGCGCTGGCGCGAATAAGCGCGACGATCTCGTCGATGTGATCAAGCGCAATCCTCAAGCCTTCCAAAATATGCGCCCGCGCCCGCGCCTTTTCCAGATCGAAGATCGTGCGGCGAATTACGACGGTTTTGCGGTGGGTTAAAAATATGGTAAGCATATCCGCCAGATTCAAAATGCGCGGCTCTTTGTTGTGAATGCCAAGCATGATGATCCCGAACGTAACGGTCATCGTCGTGGATTTGTAGAGGTTGTTTAGCACGATCTCCGCCATCGCCTCGCGCTTTAGCTCGATTACCACGCGCATGCCGTCGCGATCGGATTCGTCGCGCACTTCGCTTATGCCCTCGATCTGCTTTTCTTTGGCAAGCTCGTCGATCGATTTGATTAACGTTGCTTTATTGACCTGATAGGGCAATTCGTCGATGATGATGATCTCTTTTTTCGCGGTTTGTTCCGTGTGTGTTTTGGCGCGAACCCTAATGCGCCCGCGTCCCGTTTGATAGGCTTCGATGATCCCCTTTTTGCCGTAGATAATGCCGCCCGTGGGAAAATCTGGACCGGGAATAAAGCGCATCAGATCGTCGCTTGTGGCGTCGGGATTGTCGATTAAGTAAATTAGCGCGTCGATCGTCTCCTCAAGATTGTGCGGCGGGATATTTGTAGCCATGCCCACCGCGATCCCGCCGCTGCCGTTGACCAAAAGCGCGGGAATGCGGCTTGGAAGCACGTCTGGTTCTTGCAGACTATCGTCGTAGTTTGGGATAAAGTCCACCGTGTCTTTTTCAATGTCGGCTAACAGCTCCTCGGCGATCGCGGTCATTCGCGCTTCCGTGTAACGCATAGCCGCCGCCGAATCGCCGTCGACAGAGCCGAAGTTGCCCTGCCCGTCGACCAGCGGAGCGCGCATGGAAAAGCTCTGCGCCATTCGCACCAGCGCGTCATAAACCGCCGTGTCGCCGTGCGGGTGGTATTTGCCGATCACGTCGCCCACGATACGCGCCGATTTTTTGTACGCCGATCGCGGCGAGAGATTTAGCTCGTTCATCGCGTGGAGGATTCGGCGGTGAACGGGCTTCAGCCCGTCGCGGAAATCGGGCAGAGCGCGCCCGATAATCACGCTCATAGAGTAGTCGAGATAGCTTGTTTTCAGGGATTGCTCGATGTCGATCGGCTGAATTTCTTCAAAATCGGCGAGATTCTCTTTTGCCACAAAAAGCCTTCTATGTGATAATTTGTCGGCATTTTAACAAGCAATAGGTTAAGATGACGCTCGCTATGGAACGGATTGACTGCCGTAAATGCCGCCATTTTAGGATCACGTGGGAGAGCGCGTTTCCCTATGCGTGCGATCTGTTTGGCTTCAAAGGCGCGCAAATGCCAAGCGCTACGGTGTTTGCCAGCGGCGGCGCTCCGTGCCGCGAATTTGCGCCTAAACGC
>JAISMA010000085.1 GCA_031276985.1 Helicobacteraceae bacterium
CGTAATCTAATTTCATCGCTCGCTTCCGCATAGCCGCGAAGCGATCTTTTTGGTTATACCACGTGTAAACCGCCCAGCCTACTGCGTTGATCAAATTTTTGGCGCTCAGTCCGTAGAACTTAAAGCCCGTTCCCTCGCCCGTACGCTCGTCGTAGTTTTGAATGCTGTCTTCCAGCCCGCCCACGCCGTGCGCGATCGGAAGCGTTCCGTAAAGTTGGCTGTACATCTGATTGAGTCCGCACGGCTCGAATCTCGAAGGCATCAAAAACAGATCCGCGCCCGCCTCGATTCTATGCGAAAGCGCGTTGTCAAAGCCGATCTTGCAGGCGAATTGTCTGGGATAAAAACGCGCTATGTCGCCGAAATAAAAGTGCGCCCATACTTCGCCGCTACCTAGCAAAACGATCTGAATATCCATAGCCAGCAGATCGCAGATCGCCTCCGCGATTGCGTCGATTCCCTTTTGCTTGACAAGCCGTCCCACGATCGCAATCAGCGGAACGTCGCGCTCCGGCAGCTTCATCTCGCGCTGTAATTCGCGCTTTAGCGTCTGCTTCGCGCTTAGATCGTCCGCGTCGTAATTGACGCTAAGGAAGCGGTCGCTCTTTGGATTCCATTCGCTCGTATCCACGCCGTTTAATATGCCCCACAGATCGCCCGCTCGCGTTCGCATAGTCGATTCCAGCCCGTAGCCGAATTCGGGCGTTAAAATCTCTTGGGAGTATTTGGGACTGACGGCGCTAATCATCGTCGCGTGCGTTATGCCCGCTTTGAGCAGATTAACCTTGTCGTTCATCTCGACTTCGCGGAAGTTGAAATGTTCCCAGCCAACGTCCAGCACGTTCATCAATCCGCTGTAAAACGCGCCTTGATACTGCATATTATGAATCGTCAAAATCGACGCGCACCGCCTAAAATGCTCGTCGTTTGCGTAGATCGTGGTTAAAAACAGATTAGCCGCGCTCGTGTGCCAATCGTGCGTATGCAAAATATGCGGGCGAAAATCCAGCGCTTTGCATAGCTGCATAGCGGCGCGGGAGAGAAAGACGAAGCGGTTGTCGTTGTCCATAAACCCCGCGCCGCTCGCGTCGTTATAGAGGCTTTCGCGCCCGTAATACAGCTCGTAATCGACAAAATAAACGGGTACGTCGCTATTTGGCAGTCGCCCTTCGTAGATCGCGCACCACATTTCGCCGATAATGCCCATAGGCACGCCAAGCGGATCGGGCAATTTTTTTAGCTTTTTGCGGTCGACGGCGTAATAGCGCGGCATAACGACGCGAACGTCGTGTCCAAACTCTTTGAGGTATTTCGGCAATGCGCCAACCACGTCTGCAAGCCCGCCCGTTTTGGCGAACGGATAACATTCGCTCGCTACGAACAGTACGTTTAGTTTAGGCATTGGCGCTCTTTATCGGTTTTTGGCGGCGAAGCCTCGCTGCGATCGCGCAGGCAAACGCCGCGACAATCGCCAAAAACGCAAGCGGATATTTCGCCGCGAACACAATCGGCGTTAAAGCGCTTCGCGCAAGCAGGCGCAAACCCTCGCTCTCTTTGATGAAATCGGCAATCGGCGGACTAACGCGATAATAAAACTCCACAAAGCGCGCGCCAAAAGGAATTTTGCCGCTCAAAAGCCAGCGATCGCGAAAATCGCGCAACGTTTGTACTTCGTCGGCAAGATACGATCCGTACGCGGCGGTGGCGATAAAGCAATGACCGTCGTCTTCGCCCGATTTTCTCGAATCGCCCGCGATCCAATAACCGTCGCCCTCTTGAACGACTTTGACGGCGGAAAGCGGCGCGGATATATGCGCCCCGTCGCTAGAGGTTACGCTAAGGCTCGCCGCGTAAACGCCTGCCGCGCTAAAGGTATGCGACTGCTGAAACGACGCGACGCTTGTCGTGGTTTGCGCGATTGCGCCGTCGCCGAAATCCCATTTAAGCGTCCATGGCGCGCTTCCGCCCGTAATCGTTCCCGCGTAATCGACGTTTAACGGCGCGACGCCAAAACTAACGGAAGGCGCGGCGCTTACGCCCATAGCGGCGTTAAGCGTGAAGCTAAGAGATTTCGTAACGCTAGAGCCGATCGCGTCCGTAACGGTTATGTTAATCTCCTTTTGCCCTACGGAAGCGAAAGTATGCGAAACGTTTTGCTCCGCGCTTGTCGCGCCGCCATCAAATTTCCAAAAGTAGCCGTAAGGCGACGCGCCGCCCGTCGCGTTTGCCGCAAGCGCGACGTTTAAGCCCGAAACCGTCGAGCTAACCGCGATCTCAAGCGGCGCGTTTGCGACAGCCTTGCCGCGAATTGTGAGATTCGCCTCTTGCGGATGCGACAAATCGGCGTTTGAAACGGATATGTTTGTCTCAAACTCGCCAAGCGCGATCGGCGCGAAAGCGACGCGAAAAGAGCATTCGCCGCCGATTGCAATCGCGGACGAGCAGGTTGAGTCGACAACGGAAAAATAGGCGTGATCGATTCCGTTGGCGGCGATTGGCGACAAAACGACGTTAAGATCGCCATGCCCCGCGTTGAGAACGCGAAGCGCTCCGCTTTTGAACGCTCCAAGCGTAGTCGCGTTAATCGTCGTTAAGATCGGCGCGGCGCTTAGATCGATAACGCCGTAAGGCTCCGGCGTTCCCGTTCCTTTAAGCGCGATCGATCGCGAAGGCAGATGACCCGCGCCAGAGTCGGTTACGCTCAAAACGCCGTTGATCGCGCCCGTCGCTTGCGGCGCGAAAACAATCGAAACGTTGCATTCGGCTTGCGGCGCGAGCGAGGCGGCGCAACCGTTAAACGCGCCCAAACTGAAGTTTTGATCGCTGATCGGCGCGAAAGTAAGCGTCGCGGCGGCGGCGTACATATTTTTGATCGTGATATTTTGCTCTTTGCTTAACGAGCGCGCCGTTGAGCCGAAATTAAGCGGGTTTGGCGCTATCAAAAGCCCGCTCTTGCCAACGCCTTTTAGCGCGAGCGATCGGTTTGGCGCGTTCAGATCGTTTGACGTGATATTGATTTCGCTTTCGTAACCGATTCCGCTTTCCGACCCCGCGACGGGCGCGAATTTAAGCGTTATAAAGCACGACGCTTCCGTGTTCAAAGCGTCGCCGATTACGCACGTATTAGCCGCAATCGAAAAATTGGCGAGGTCGCCAAGCGAGATTTTGCTGATCGTTACGGGAGGCGTTCCGATATTTTTTAGCGCCAAAACGACGCTTGCTTCGCCGCCTTCGCTTACCGCGCCAAAATCCCATTCGGCGTTTTGGTCGAGATCGCTATCGAAATAGCTTGCCAGCGTCTTGTCGGTTTGCGCTATCGCCGTCGCGTTGATCTCAACGTTTTTCACGCCCAAACTAGAGCTAATCGCCAAATTGGCGCTCAACGCGCCAAGCGCGCTTTGCGGCGCGAACGTCAGCGTTACTTCGCAGCTTTGAAGCGGATTTAGCGTCGTTACGCCTTCGCACGAACCTTTATTTAGCGCAAAATCGCCGCCGCTTAAAGTAAGCGCGTTAAGCGCCAGATAATCCGTGCCGCTATTGACGATTTTCAGCGTTTTCGCGCCGCTAACCTGCCCGTAACCCACCGCGCCGAAATTAACGCCGATTGGCTCAACGCCAAGTAGCGCGAAATCGGCGCTTAGATCGCTTGTGAATTTGGCGATAAAGCCTTCGGAAGCGGCGGCGCTTGAACGCGCCGCGCCGTTTGTTTTGCTTTGGCTTAGATCGAAGGAGGTGGTTTCGCCCGCTACGTAAACCTCGTTTTCAAGCGTCGCGATCGCGTTGATTTGATCCGAGCCGCTTCCGCCGTAATAGGTAATGTTTTCTAACGCCATAGTAGCGATAGCGGCGCGGACGACAAAACCTTCCTGATCGCCGCGACTAACGGTCTGATAAGGCGCGTCGGGCATATACGCAAACGCGCTGTTTGTGTAGCCGCCGATAAACAGCGACGATTTATCGTCGTTAAACTTTAGCGACGTAACGCCGTCGTTCGCGCTTCCGCCGCCGTAGCATGTCGCGGCGTGCGTAAAACTCGCGGTTTCAATCGCCGAGATAAAAGCGTCTTTGCCGCCGATATATCGGCAAGCAACGCCGCTTGTCGGCGCGGCGGGCAATCCGCCTTGATCGCTTTGACCGCCCGCGAAAATATGCGTTCCGTTGCTTTCAAGCGCGAAAATTTCCGTTTTCGCTCCAACTCCCGCGTTAAACGTATGTCGCGTTTGCGGCGATAGATCGGCGTTAAACTTGACGACGGAAGCGTTGTCGTCAAACGCGCCCGCCGCGTAAATGTCGCCCGAAGCCGCGACGATCGCGTTAAATCTATAGGCTTTATTCGTCTCGCTAACCTCGAAACGGTTTAAGGTTGACAGGGCGGAATCGAATCTAACGATCAAAGCGGCGTAATTTGTCGCGCCCGAAGCCGAATAGCCTACGGCGTAAACATCGCCGCCGTTTGCTAAAACGGCGCTTAGATGATCTTTGTTAGCGCCGCCGACAAGTCTGACGATTGGCGGAGGCGACGCGCCAAGACTTGCTCCAACCCTCACGATAAGCCCGTCGCTTTCGCCTAGCGCCGCCGCGCCCAAATCGCTTGAATTGGTTTCGCCTACGGCGTAGATATATTTCGCGCCGCCGATTTGCGCGATCGCCAAGCCGTCTATTGCGTCCGCGCCGTTGCCGCCGATATAGGTTAGCGCCAAAAGTTGCGTCAAGTTCGCATCGTATTTGGCGATAAAGCCGTCGGGTTGCAATCCTAGCGTTTCGTCGTACGCCAAAGCCGTAGCGATCAAAGGCGAATTGGTGCGCCCCGCGACATAAACAAATTTGTCGTCCTGATCGACCGCGATTGCGCGAATCTCGTCCGTCGCCGCGCCGCCCGTGTAAGTCGCCGCCATAAGCGGATCGATAACGACGCTATAGCGTTTATCGTATTCGCCCAATTTGAAGCCGTAATAATCCGCGCCGATCGCGTACTCGACCTCTACGGGTTTTCGCTCGCCCGCAACCGTCTGGAACGCGACGGGTTTGCTAAAGATCGCCTCGCCTTTTTTCGTCGTAACGACAAGCTCGCCCGCGCTATTAACCGCGATTGATTCCGCGCGCGCGATCTTGACCTTGAGATCGCTAGGGCGCGCTCCTTTTTCAAGCGTGAAAAACTTTTCGACGTTGCCGTTTTTTGCCTCCAGCCTCATCGAGATTCGCGGCGCGATCTCGCCCGTTTCCAGCGCGGCGTACGCGCTTAAAAGCCGATCGTCGCCAACAAAGCCAATCGTCGCGCTTTGCGGATCTTTTGGCGTAAGCGTTTTGTATCCGATTTGCTCGCTAAAGGTTACGATTGAATCCATCGCGTAGATTCTGTGGATAATTTCGCCTTTGTTTGTCGCTATCAAAGCGCCGCTAAACGTCTTAGCGCCGTAGCCGTCGTCGCTTTTCACAAAAGGGGTAACAAGAGCGTTTGCGAATAATGAGAGCGTTAAAATCGCGGTTAAAAAGAAAAAGCGCATAAGCGAAGCCTCCTTGTTTGGATCAAGCATACGTTATTCCATAAAACAAATGGAATTGCGTTTGCTTAGGATTTTATACGAAAAGCGGCGCGAAAGCAAGATTTTGGCTTTTGAGCGCGGCAAGCGAGGATATATGAAAACGCTTTTACTTATTTCGTTTTTGGCGACGACGCTTTTGGCGGACGCGCCCCGCGTTTTGAAACGGGAGTTTTTAAGCGATCAACCGCCTTTGGCAAGCGACAAGCCAGACGACGAAAACGCCCGCGTAATCAGGCGCGTATATCGCAAAATAGAGCAGCCCGAAACGGCAATCGCAAAGCAAAGCGGTTTTGGCGTATTTATCGGCGGCGGCGCGGATTTTGTCTATCGCAAACGCGAAATCGAGATCAAAACCAAAAACAACGGCGACGTTATCAAAGTAGGCAAACGGCTTGAAAGCGCGAACGGCGCGAACTATACGATAAACGACGATTCGGACGAGATCGCGCCAAGCGTCGAGATTGGCTTTTTGGGCGGCGAAAGGTTTTATTACGGCGCGAAGCTGGATCTGCTTGAGGACTTTTTCGAGGTTTCGGCGTTTGGCGGCGCGAAATTTGAGCAAGCGTCGATCGCCTCGTTTGTTCCGTTTTTGCAGGCGGCGATCGGCGCGGGATACGAGGATTTTCATAGCGGCGTAGAGCCAAACAATCTTTCGCTTTCGGCGCGAATCGGATGCGAACGATCGTTTCTTAGCGAAAATCTCACGTTAAATCTGTCCGTTTTTTACCGCTATCGTTTTTGGCAAAAACTTGAAAAACATTACGGCGACGAATACTGGCGCGATCGCGAAATAGGCGGCGGAATCGGCGCGCGCTACGCCTTTAGCCTATGAAAATAGAGATCAACGGACAAACCCGCGAAGTCGACGAAAACGCCTCGATAGAGACGATCGTCGCCGAATTGGGCGTAGAAGGCAAAGTAGCCGCGTGCGCCCTAAACGCCCGCGTGGTCAAACGCGAATCGTGGGCTGATTCAACGCTTAAAGAGGGCGATCGTTTAGAGCTGTTAGCGTTTGTCGGCGGCGGCGCTTTTGGCGTTTTGCTATAATTTCGCTCAAATTTTAAGCAAAAGGGTTTTCTTATGGGCGCGGCAAACGACAACGATAATCGACGAACGATTTTCTTAGGCGTAATCGTAGCTCTATTACTTGCGGGATTTATCGCCGAAACCTTTTTAGGGCATGAAAACGGCATATTCGTCTCGTTTGCGCTAATCGTCGTATTTCTAGCGTGGACCGGATACAAACGCTACGCGGAACGGGTGGAAAAACGGCGTTTAGCCGAAAACGCGCGAAAAGCCGAAGAACGCCTGCGCGTGGAAGAAGAGCGCAGAAAGTTCCGCGATCAGTTGCTACTCGAAGAGGCGGCGAAAGGCGAAAAGAAAAAAGACGGCGACGAAAGCGAGCCCGTCGCCGCGGAGATCAAAGGCGAACACTACGCCGTGATCGTATCCGCCGCGTTCAAAAGGCTTGGATACGACGTAGCCTACCGCGACATTAACATAATCGAAGACGACGCGGTGCATTTGATAGCCACTCGCGCCAACGAAATCTGTCTAATTCACTGCTCCAGCAATACGGGCGAAGTTACCATGTCCGAGATTGAGCTGTTTACCATAGATTGCGCGGCGTTTTTCAAGCGCAATAAGTTTTCGCAAGACGACGTGCGATACGTATACGCGCTAATGGGCATGATTAGCGAAAAAGCGCTCAAATATATAGAAAAAGAGCGCAAAAACAACGTGCCAATCGAGTATCGCGTTATCGCCTCGTAGGGCAAACTCGCCAAGCGCTTAAAAATAGTCCATAAAAAGTCGCGCAAGTTTTAGAATATTATGGTATGATTTCGCCTTATCTTAATGAGAAAGGTTTTCACAATGAAGACGATTAGCATAGTTGCGGCGCTCGCGCTGTTTAGCTCCGCCGCTTTAGCGGCTGGCGAAACCTCGATTGAAGGGGTTGTGTATGGCGATCTGACCAATTTTTCCGAAGAGGACGCGGGAGGCGGCGAAAAGCAGCACCTTTTCCTGAACGGATCGGTGAATGTGGGCTTCGCTTCGGGCGACGTCTATAACGGGCTTAGCTTCAATCTGGGCGCGCGGGGCAATCGCAAGCTCTTTGAAAAAGAAAAAGGCGATTGGGGCGATTCCGACGCGTTTGATTCGACGGTTTTCCATACCGCCAATCTAACATATTCCAACGATCTGCTAACATTGGTCGCGGGACGTCAAGAGATCTCGCTTGAGTGGTTGAGCGATTATCACGAAGCGGTTGTGGGCATTGTTAAACCCGCCGATATTATTACGATTATCGCGGGCTACACGGGCAAATACGCCGAAAGCGATTACGACGGCTACTATGGCGGATTTGGGGAATTTAACCCTTCAAAGAAAGGCGCTTACGTTGTGGAAGCGATTGTCGCTCCCGTTGAAGGCTTAACAATCGAGCCTTGGTTCTACCACGTTCCGGAATTGGCGGACTGGATTGGCGGCAAGATCGCGTTTGAAAACGATCTGTTTAACGCAAGCGCGGCATACACCGTTTCGCAACTTGATAAAGACCTCACCAAAGGCGCGGAAGACGGCGGCGTTATTCATGTAACCGCCGGCGCAAAGCCCGTTGAAGGTTTAAGCGTATACGCGGGCGTAGCGGCTACCGACGCCGAAGGCGGCGCTGGTCTGTTGGGCGCGGTTGGCGAAAACGTTAGCCCGTTTGAAGACGGCGATCCGTTCTTTAATGCCGACACGGGAACTATCTACATCGGCGCAAGCTACGAAACGGGCGCGCTTAGCGTTGGCGCGTTGTTTGGCGTATTTAATACGGAAGACGAAGTAAAAGCCAATGAAGGCTCTGTAAACGAGCTTGATCTAACGGCAAGCTACGGCTTTAACGACTGGTTCTCGCTTAACGGCGTGATCGTGAGCGTTTTTGGCGGCGACAAAGCCTACGAAGACACCGATTACACTTCGCTTCGCGTAGCGGCGGTCTTTACCTATTAAGCGACGCGCCGCTTAAAGCGAGATCGGTTTAACGCGATCGCGTTTTTTGCGGCGGCAAACTCTCGTCCGACAAGAGGGCGGCTTTAAGCCGTGTCGGACGAAAGCCGCGTTTTCGTCGTCGTTGGTTTGCTTAACGCGACCAAACGATTTGACGAAACGATCGCGGCGCCCTCGTTTTCGCAGAAACGTCCATTGCGAAGCATTTTTCGCAAGAGTCGTTTTGACGCTTTGCTTTCTCCGCGAAGGAATGTTTGGATTGCTTTCGCTCCTCCGCTTCGGCGGGGGAGATTTTAGCTTTCGCGGCGTTGGCGAAAAAGTTGGCTGGATAAAAAGCGCTACAATTTTTGGGCGCGGACGCGGTTTGAACGGGCGTTTAGCGGTTCTAAAAAAGCGCTTAAAAAAAGTTTTTGCGCCAAAAGCGCGTTTTTTAGGGTTGTTGAAGGCGTTTTTAAGGAGACATGTTCTAAACTTACAGATATGAAATTGATTATCACACCAGCAATCTTGATATATAGGAGGTAAAAGAGTGCGAAGGTTTTTGAGAATTAGAGCGGTATTCGCGATCGCGGGGGTTTTAGCGGCGCTTGCGCTGTTCGCGCCAAACCTTAGCGCGCAAGAAACCGCGCTAAACGAGGAGCTAAAAACGCAGTTGCAAAGCGCGTTCGACAAAGTGTACGACGCTTACGCGGCGGGCGACGTTGATAGCGCCAAAAGCGCCGTCGAGAATGCGCGAAAGCTGTTGCCGACAGAGTTTCAAGAGGATATGGAGCGGCATTTTGACGATCTGCTCTACATTATGAGCGAAGGCGAGGACGCGGCAAACGTGAAAACGCAAACCAACGCGGTTATAGCAATGCTCTTTGCCGTCGAGGACGATTCCAAAAACAAAAAGTATAACTCGTGGAGCGCGATCATAGCCGATATGACGGCGGTTTTGCGATCATCGCATGAAGCCTATCAAGCGAGCGAGCCGCAAAAAGCCAAAGATTTGGTCAACGAAGCCTATTTCGGCTTCTATGAAAAACACGGCGTGGAGCGGGCGACGCTTTCAAACATTTCGGGCAAACGCGCAAGCGTGGTCGAATATCAATTTAGCCTTATCAAAAACGCGATAAACGCCGCAAACGACGACGAGGTCAAACGGCTAACGGAGGAGCTGATTACGTGGCTTAACGAGGACGCGAAACAGCTTGATTCTAAAGAGGTAAGCGGCGTCGGATCGTTTATCGCGGCGCTGATGATCATGTTGCGCGAAGGCGTGGAGGCGATTTTGGTAATCGGCGCGATTGTGGCGTATCTCGCGCGATCGGGCAACGCGCAATACGCAAAACCAGTTTATATAAGCTCCGTTTTAGCGATTTTGGCGAGCGTGGCGATGGCGTACGCGATAACCAGCGTCATATCCATTAGCGGCGCGTCGCAGGAGATAATCGAAGGCGGCGCAATGCTAACGGCGGTCGTCGTGCTGTTTTTCGTGAGCAATTGGATGATCTCCAAATCGAGCGAGGAGTCGTGGAAAGGCTACATCGAAGGCAAAATCAAAACCGCGATCGGCAAAGGCAGCGTTTTCGCGCTTTCGTTTGCGGCGTTTCTGGCGGTTTTCAGAGAGGGCGCGGAGGTGATTTTGTTCTTTCAGGCGCTCTTTGCGGAGGCGGAAAGCTACCAAAATATGGTCTGGCTTGGGTTTGGCGCTGGGTGCGCGATTTTAGTTTTCGTGTTTGCGGCGGTTCGTTTCGGTTCGCTTAAACTGCCGTTAAAGCCGTTTTTCATCGGCACGAGCGTTTTTATGTACATAATCTGCGTTGCCTTCGCGGGCGGCGGCGTTAAAGAGCTTCAGGAAGCCGACGCGGTGAGCGTTACGACCGTTCCGTTCGTTCCCACGATCGATCTGCTTGGCGTATATCCCACGATCGAAACGCTTGCGCCGCAGATTGCGCTACTAATTCTGGCGACCCTGTCGTTTGTGTACTACTCGAAAAAAGCAAGGAGCGCGTAATGGGCGTTTTGTTGATCAAAGTCCGCCCGCCGTAATGTGGCGCGGGCTTTTTGGCGACTAAATCATTAGGTTAGATCGCTTCGCGATCTTAAAGCGCGTCTTACGAGACGAATACATTTTGGAGGATTACAATGTCTAAAGTTTCTAAAATCATGCTTGCCGCCGCTTTGGCGGTTTTGCCTTGCGCGGCTTTAGCCGCTCCCGCTCCCGAAGAAGCCGCGGGCTTTGAAGAGTTTCCGCTTGGCGACGAATTCGACGTATTCCCTCTGCATATCGCGGGGGTATATTTTCAGCCTGTGGTAATGGAGCCCAAAGCGCTTGCGGGCAATCTGCCTCCGAACAAAGCGGATATGCACATTGAGGCGGATATTTCCGCTATGGAAGGCAACAAGCTAGGCTACGGCGCGGGCGATTTCGTGCCTTATCTGAAGGTTAGCTACCGCATTCAAAAAGAAGGCTCTAAGAAAGTTCAAGAGGGCGTATTTATGCCTATGAACGCAAGCGACGGTCCGCATTACGGCAACAACATCAAACTTGACGGCGCGGGCAAATACAAGATTACCTTCATCGTCGAAAATCCCGAAAAGGGCGGCTATCTGCTTCACGTCGATAAAGAAACGGGCGTAGAGGGCAGATTCTGGGCAAAACCGATCGAGGTTAGCTGGGATTTTAATTTCGTGCCGCGCAAGTGGTAGCGAAACGCGATTTTAATTTCGCGTCGCGCAAGCGCTAAGAGGTTAAAATCTCAAATCGGCTTTCTGAAATTGCGCCTCAAAGCGATTCGCTCGTTTTGGGGCGCGATCATTTATAAATAAATATGCGCGACTAAGGCGACGAAAATGCTTGAATATTTGATAAACGTTACGGACACGTTATTTTTTACGCTTGTTTTAATTGCGATTTTGATAAGCGGTTTTACAGAAAATCAAAAGGGACGCAGAAAAAGCGCCGCAATCGCCGCCGCGCTTGGATTTATTACCGCGCTTACGATCGCGATCTTGCGATACAACACAAAGCTAATAACCCGAGAATACTACGATCTGATCGTGCTAATTCCGCTGATAATTACGCAGATTGTTTTTATGTTTTTTATGTTTTTTCGCCTTCGTTTCAAATGGGCGGATACGATCGTTAGTATTTGTCTGCCGATTATGCTCTATCTGTTGCTTGCGTATTCGCTGGTGGATATATTTCTCTATCCGTCGGAATTTGCCGTCGGCATGGACAATATCTACAACGAGGATTTCGCGCTTAAATGGTTCGGCTACGTTTTGGCGCTTTCAACGCTGTTTATTTTGCACTATTCGGTTTATCACTCGTCGCTAGGCGCGTCGAGAAAGATATTTATGCCGCTTGCCTCCGCGATATTGGCGCTAGTTATGATTCACGAGCTGTTAATGGCGTTTTCCGCGCTGATAAATCGCAATTTTATAGACAGAAAAGCGCACGAAGCGCTGGTTGAAAGACTTTTTTTTATCTCCGATCACATCGATTGGCTCTTTTATTTCGCCTGCCTCGCCACTGCCGCCGTCGCCGCGACGCTTTTTGTCGTCGAAAACCGCAAGATATTTATCGTGGCGCAAAAGGGCGCGGCAAATCGCGATCCGCTCTACGCCGCGGCAAGCGCGCGCGGGATTATCTCCGCGCCAAACCCCGCTATTCGCCGTAAGCTAATCGCCGAATCAAACTCCAAACGCCGTTTTTATATTCTCACGACGATCTCGCTGTTTGCCGCCGCGCTCTTTGCCAAAGGCGGATCGTACCTCGCCGAAATGGAAGTTCAGATTACCCCGCCGATCGAAATAACCGCCGAAAACGGCGTGATAACGTTGCCGCTTGAACAGTTTGACGACGGACGGCTAAAACGCTTCGCCTACAAAAACGCAAACGGCGTGGAGATACGATTTTTAGTAATCAAAAAACGCGGCGGTTACGGCGTAGGCTTGGACGCGTGCGAAATATGCGGCGTGGCGGGCTATTACGAAGAGGACGACAAGGTGATTTGCGCGAAGTGCGGCGTGGCGATCAACAAAGCCACAATCGGCTTTCGCGGCGGCTGCAATCCGATTCCGTTCGCCTACGAGATCACAAACTCGACGCTTCGCATTTTCACAAAAACGCTGGACGAAGAAGAAAAAAGGTTTAGATAGTGTTTTGGCAGATTATCAAAGGCGCTTTCACGCGCCAAGCGGGTAAATTTATCGCAATCGCGCTCACAACGGCACTAGGCGCGGCGATCGCGGCGGCAATGCTCAACACCATGTTCGACATTGGCGACAAGGTGAATAAAGAGCTGAAAGCCTACGGCGCGAATATGGTCGTGCGCCCCAAATTCGCCTCCATACTTTCCGACGTTTACAGCGACGAGGACGGCGAATCGGCGGCGTATCTTGCAGAGAGCGACGCGCTGGCGCTCAAAACCATTTTCTGGGCGCACAACATCGTCGATTTCGCGCCGTTTTTGTTTGCCGACGCGAAGATAAACGGCGAAACGTTTCGTTTGGCGGGAACGTGGTTCAACAAGGAATCCGCGCTTCCTACGGGCGAGACGGTCGTTACGGGCGTGATCGGGCTGAAATCGTGGTGGCAGATCGAGGGCGAATGGCTAAACGATAGCGACGAAAACGCGGTAATGCTAGGAAGCGAGGCGGCAAAACGGCTGAAGCTAAACGTTGGCGACGAGTTTGCGATCGACGCGGGCAAATACAAAGTCAAGGCGATCTTTTCGGCGGGCGGCGAGGAGGACGAATATATCTTTATGCCGCTTGCCGTCGTTCAGGCGATTAGCGGTTTAAACGGCAAAATCTCGCTGATCGACCTAAGCGCTTTAACCGCGCCCGATAACGATCTGGCGCGCAAGGCGGCGAAAGATCCCGCAAGTCTTACAATGGACGAACACGAGACGTGGTATTGCACCGCGTACATTAGCTCCATTGCCTATCAGATCGAAGAGGCTTTGCCAAACGCGAGAGCTAAAGCGGCGTTGCAAATTTCGCAATCCGAAGGCGCGATCCTCAACAAAATTCAGGCGCTAATGCTGCTTTTAACCGCGCTGACGCTTGCTTGCTCCGCGCTTGGCGTGTCGAGTTTGGTTACGACGTGCGTCGTGGAAAAAACCGCCGAAATCGGTTTGCTAAAGGCGATCGGCGCGTTGGATTCGCAGATTGTGCTGGCGACGCTTACGCAGGTGATGATCGCCGCTTTCGCGGGCGCTTTGATCGGCTACGCCGTCGGTTTGCGGCTTGCCTACGCGATCGGTCAAAGCGTGTTTGAGGCGATAATCGAGCCTAACGCGCTGACGTTGCCAATCGTGGCGATCTTGACGTTTATAACGACGGTTTTGGGCAGTATTCCCGCGATGAAAATACTGCTTGCGACTCGTCCCGCGGCGGCGTTGCATGGATAAGCGCGGCAGGTTGCGTTCGTCCAATATCAGGCTGTTTTTCGCGGCGCTGTTTGGCGTGTTTGTCCGCCGCCGATCGCGCGTATTTACCGCGCTGCTTGCCGCTTCGCTTGGCGCGACGGCGTTTTTTGGCTTGCTTGCGATCTACTACGATCTGCCGCTGCGTCTGTCGGAAGTTTTTCGCGTTTATGGCGCGAATATCGCGCTTGTAAGCGACAAGGCGATTAGCAAAGAGGACGTCGAGAAGGCAAAGGAACTGCTGCCGCGGGGCAGTTTGGTTGGCGCCGCGCCGTACGCTTACAAAAGCGCTTTGCTGAACTTGCGGCAGACGACGACGGCGTACGCCGATTTGCAAGAATCCATTCGCGTAAATCCGTATTGGCAAATCGAAGGCGAACTGCCAAAAGGCGCGAACGAAGCCGTCGCGGGCTACGATCTGGCGGATATGCTACAGCTGAAAGTCGGCTCAAGCGCGACGCTGGAAAACCAAGAGATAACCATTAGCGCCATTGTGAAAACGGGCGGCGCTACGGACGGGTTTTTGTATATGAACATCGGCGAAAACTACGCCGCCGATCTCGTCGAGTTGTCGGTTAGCTTGTCGGGCGAAGCGCTTGAAGCGGCGAAAAACGCGCTTGCGAACAATCTTTCGCATATAACGCCAAAACTCGTTAAACGGGTGGCAAGCTCCGAAACCGCCGTGCTTGGAAAACTAAAGGCGCTAATGACGTTTGTAACAATCGCCGCGATCGCGCTGACGATGATTTGCGTCTCTTCCACAATGGCGGCGACGGTGCTGGAGCGCCAAAAGGAGATCGGCTTGAAAAAGGCGATCGGCGCGGAAAACCGCGACATCGCGCTGGAGTTTTTGTCGGAGGCGATCATTTTGGGGCTGATCGGCGGCGTTTTTGGATCGCTGTTTGGCTATGCGTTTGCCAATTTCGCGAGCTATTCGGTTTTTGGCGCGTCGATTGATTTTGACTTTGGATTGGCGATTGTCTCGATCGCGGTTTCGGCGGTTTTTACGGCGGCGGCGGCGATCTTTCCCGTTTATTCGGCGACGAATATCGATCCGATCGTAGTTTTGAGGGGAGAATAAGATGAATATCGTAGAACTAAAAGGCGTTTCGGTGATATACGATTCGGTCGCGGCGCTAAACGCCGTCGATCTGGAGGTCAAAGAGGGCGAATGGCTTGCGGTGATGGGACCGTCGGGATCGGGCAAAACCACAATGATGAACGTGATCGGCTGTCTGGATCGCGCCACGAGCGGAACGACGATTTTTGACGGCGAGGATATATCCAAAGCGAGCCTAAAGGCGCTAACGACGATCAGGCGGGATAAAATCGGCTTGATATTTCAGCAGTTTCACCTCGTGCCGTATCTAACCGCGCTGCAAAACGTAATGCTGGCGCAGTATTACCACAGCATGGTCGACGAGGCGGAGGCGAAAAAGGCGCTTGAGCGCGTGGGGCTTGGCGAGAGGGGCAAACATCTGCCCAAAGAGCTTTCGGGCGGCGAGCGCCAAAGGGTTTGCATAGCAAGAGCGCTAATCAACTACCCAAAACTGATCTTAGCCGACGAGCCGACGGGCAATCTGGACGAAGAAAACGAGAAGATCGTTATGGATATTTTCTC
>JAISMA010000136.1 GCA_031276985.1 Helicobacteraceae bacterium
ATTAGCACCAAAAACGGATCGCGCGATTGCGTCGCGATCAACGTAACGATCGGCGCGTTCCATTTGGGATATTCGCCCGCTAGAATGTCCAGCGCCTCAAGATATTTTTCGCTTGTCATAAGCCTCCTTATCCGACCCGCGCTATGGGTAAAATGATGAAAAATCGCGCGCCTTTCGCGCCGTTTTGAACGCCGATAACTCCGTTCATATTGTTTTCTACGATCATTTTGCTCATATAAAGCCCGATCCCCGTGCCTTTGTCGTTGTCTTTCGTGGTGAAATACGGCTCGAAAACGCGATCCATTAGTTCTGGCGGCACGCCGCCGCCGTTATCCTCTACTTCAAGCCGCGCTTTTTGTTCGTCGCGAGTTAGCCTAACTACGATTTTGCGCTTTTTGCCGCGTTTGCGCCGCTCCAAGATCGCGTCTTTGGCGTTGTTGATCAAGTTTAACATAGCCTGCCCAAGCTCGTTTTCGTAGCCGTCGCACCATAACGGCTCGTTTGGAATCTCGAAACTAAAATCTATGTCGGCGCTTTTTAACTGCGCCGCGACCAGCGCGATCGAATTTTGCGCGACTTTTGAAAGATCGAAAATGGTTTTTGCTTTGTCGGGTTTGAAAAAATTACTGAAATCGTCGATTGTGGAGCTCATAAATTTTAGTTGCCACATGGTTTTATCAACCGAGTTTTTCAGATATTCGTCGTTTAATTGCCCGAATTTGCGCGCGTCCAAAATGTCCTGTATATACAGCCCGATCGAATGCAGCGGTTGCCGCCATTGGTGGGCGATCGCGCCGATCATTTCGCCCATCGCCGCCATTTTTGACTGTTGAACCATTATCTTTTCGTGTTCGCGCTTGCTCTGCTCCGCTTCAAGCTGTTTGATAAGCGCCTCTTCGGCTCTGCTTTCCAATTTTAATCTTGTTTCGCGCTCTATAAGCCGCGCCGTCTGCTCTTCCAAAAACAGTCGGCGCGAAATTTTCCGCAGCGCGAAGCTAATCGTCAGCCACGCAATCGCAAAACCGGCGGAGGTCAAAGCGATAAGTTTATAAACGGCTTCGTACGGCGTGGCGCACGCCACGGTCATATTGTAAGCGTTAATCGGCGCGAAAGAGACGATTGCCTTTTCGTCGTTGGTCATAACGGCTTTTAACCTTTTGCCGA
Organism: Helicobacteraceae bacterium; assembly: GCA_031276985.1. Taxonomy (GTDB): domain Bacteria; phylum Campylobacterota; class Campylobacteria; order Campylobacterales; family SZUA-545; genus JAIRNH01. Next base: position 1,165 of record JAISMA010000136.1, read on the forward strand.
AAACGCCGCCTTTTTTTGAAAAATCGTCGTAAGCCAAAATGGCGCGCCCGTAATACGAATCCGCCTCGCCTTGCGGAACTCCGGCGATAAACCTGCCGCTTGCGGAGAGCAGCGCTATCGCGGCGCTTTCGTTGCCTCTTAGCCGTTCGTATCTTTGCGTTATAACGTCTAAATTAAACACCGCGATCGCGTAACCGGCTAGGTTGCCTTCGTCGTCGTCGAAGACGCGAAGAAACGCGATATACCATTCGTCGTTATCGTCGCCAAAAAACGGCTCGCTAACATAAACGCCTTTAGACGAAGCAAACTTGTCGGCTTTATCGATATACGCATTTATGCGGTCGAAACTTATGCTTGTTTTCCTGAGCGCAAACACAATTTCCTTGTTTTTGTCAAGCAACACAACGTTTCGCAACATAGGATCGTCGTTTTGTCTGCCGCGCCACATCTCCTCCATTACGTCTATTTTTAGATTGCCCACGCCGAAATATGGTTTTGATATGCGATAGATCATATCGTCTATATCGGCAAACATCAATTCTGTGTAGATCGCGTAAACCGAAAGCAGACGATCTTGCGCGGAGTAGATTTTGTCGCGCTCTTGCAGAAAAATCAGCGCCCAAAAAACGAGAAAAACCGCTCCTAAAAAAACCGATTCGCCTATCCAGCGCAGACGGTGTTTGCGTTCGGGAGTAAAAATCCTCTTTAGCGACAAGCGGCGTCCTCCATTGAGGAGCGCATTTTAACCAAGCTATGGAATAATCCGCGACTTTGGAGTTAATATGTTCAAATTACACAGCTCTTACGGCGCGGCGGGCGATCAGCCCGAAGCAATCGACAAACTAGCGGCTTCAATCGCAAGCGCCAACCGCTATCAGACGTTGCTTGGCGTTACGGGCAGCGGCAAAACCTTTACAATGGCGAGCGTGATCGAGCGGCTTCAGATTCCCACGCTCATTATGACGCACAACAAAACGCTTGCCGCGCAGCTTTATCACGAGTTCAAGAGCTTTTTCCCAAATAATTGCGTCGAGTATTTCATCAGCTATTACGATTACTATCAGCCCGAAGCCTACCTGCCGCGTCAGGATCTGTTCATAGAAAAAGATTCCGCGATCAACGACGAGCTGGAACGACTGCGTTTAAGCGCCACGGCAAGTTTGATGAACGCCGACGACGTGATCGTCGTAGCTTCCGTTTCGGCAAACTACGGCTTGGGCAGTCCCGACGAATACAAGCAAATGGTCAGCCGCGTCCAAACGGGGCAGACGCTAAATCGGCGCGAATGGCTACTAGAGCTAATCGATATGGGCTACAAACGCAACGACGCTTACTTCGACCGCCGTTGTCTGCGCGTTCAGGGCGAAAGCGTCGACATTTTTCCGGGCTATTCCGACGCAGACGCGATTCGCTTCGAGTTTTTCGGCGACGAGGTGGAGCGAATCTACTACTTCAATCCATTTACGGGCGAAATCGGCGAGCGCGTGGATAAAGTCGCGATCTACGCCGCGAGCAACTTCGCGGTAACGACTGAGCGGCTCAAAACGGCGATCGCCACGATCGAGACGGAGCTTGAAGCGCGACTTGGCGAGCTGGAAAAAGCGGGCAAGATCGTAGAGCATCAGCGGCTAAAACAGCGCGTCGAGTTTGATCTGGAAATGCTCAAAGCTACGGGCAGTTGCAAGGGAATCGAGAACTATTCGCGCCACTTCACGCTCAAAAAACCGGGCGAAGCGCCCTATACGATGATGGATTATTTCGAGATCAAAGGCAAGCCGTACCTCGTGATCGTCGATGAAAGCCACGTGAGCCTGCCGCAGTTTCGCGGTATGTACGCGGGCGATCGCAGTCGAAAAGAGGTGTTGGTCGAGTACGGATTTCGCCTGCCGAGCGCGCTGGATAACCGCCCGCTTAAATTCGACGAGTTCATAGAAAAAGCGCCGCGTTATCTGTTTGTCAGCGCCACGCCCGCGCAGTGGGAGATTGAGCATAGCGCGACGATCGCCGAGCAGGTCGTACGCCCGACGGGACTGCTTGATCCAATCGTGGAGCTTCACGACAGCGACAATCAGGCGGCGACTTTATACGACGAGGCGAAAAAGACAATCGCGCGCGGCGATCGGATTTTGGTTACGACGCTCACGAAAAAAATGTCCGAAGAGCTGCAAAAACACTATTTGGAGCTAGGTTTGCGCGCGAAATATCTCCATAGCGACATCGACGCGATCGAGCGCAACGAAATTATTCGATCGCTTCGCGCGGGCGAGTTTGATATGCTTATCGGCATTAACCTGCTACGCGAAGGGCTGGATCTGCCCGAAGTTAGCCTTGTGGCGATATTCGACGCGGACAAAGAGGGATTTTTGCGTAGCGAAACCGCTTTGATACAGACAATGGGACGCGCCGCGCGCAATCTTAACGGCAAAGTTCTGATGTTTTGCAAAAAAATCAGCGAGGCGATGAAAGCGGCGATCGAGACGACAAAAAAGCGGCGCGAAAAGCAGATCGCCTTCAATGAAGCGCACAATATCACGCCGCGAAGCGTGGCGCGAAAACTCGACGAGACTTTGCATTTGGAAGATCATCAAAAACTTCTTGACATAAAGCGCGACAAACTGCTAAAAATGCCCGCGACGGAAAAGCAAAAGCTGGTGAAAGAACTGAGCAAAAAAATGCTAGAAGCCGCGAAACAATTGGAGTTTGAGGAAGCCGCGAGATTGCGCGACGAGATCGCAAAAATCCGCGCGCTGTGAATGGGCGCGAACGCAAAAATATGAACGCCAAAATGCGATCTCGAAAGCTCAGCCGAAAAGAATAAATAAATGAGCGCGCCCGCCATTATCGATCCCAATATAACGCCAGAACAGCTTCGCGCTGGGCGGCGGCAGAAATATCTGAACCTTGAGTATTACATACTCAATCAAAAAGAGCTTGACCGAAGCACAAATAACATCACAGATTTTATACAAACAGAGAAACCAAATAATTGAGGCTCGTATTGTTTATATCAAATCACTTGAGGATGAGCCAGGGGAATTGGGAGACGATATAACAGCATCGACAAAATCCGCGCAAGCTTGGAAAGTTAATCGCGTTAGAGGAGGTTATTCTTGGAGGAATGCGGTAGAAAGAAGATTGTCTCAAACTGGTTGAAACAAGAGCTTCGCGCCGCTACCGCTCGGCTTGTTATAGCCAGAACTAATCCACTCAGTTGTGCTATGCTTCGCATTATACACTACGGAACCTTAAAGGAAAATAAATGAGCGTAATTCTAGGCGTGGACATCGGCATTGCGTCGTTAGGGTGGGCTTTGGTCGAGTACGACGAGTCAAACGGGGAGCGAAATCGCATAATCGACGCGGGGGTTCGCATTTTTACCAAAGCGGAACACCCAAAAGATCAGAGTTCGTTGGCGTTGCCAAGAAGAAAAGCGCGGTTGGCGCGGCGCAGACTTGCCCGAATACGTAAAAGAATGGCGAAAATTCGTCGTTTGTTCGTCCAATACGGGCTAATCACCGAAGAGGAGCTGGCGCTTATCGAGGAAAACGAGGGGCAAGGTTTTTACACCTTCGCCAAACGCGATCCGCGCTTCATAGACATTTGGCGGCTTCGCCACGAGGCGCTTAGCAGAAAGATTGACGGGCGCGAGTTTGCTAGAGTCTTGACCCACATCGCAAAACGTCGAGGCTTTAAGTTTGTTACAAAGTCCGAAGAGAAAAAAATCAAAGAAGAGGGAAAAAAAGAGGACGAGAAGAAAATGTTAAGCGGGATTCAGTCGCTTCAGGAAAAATTCGCTATTAGCGGATGCGAAACGATCGGCTCGTACATATATGTTACCAACCAACACCCTTGCGAAAGAAAAAGGAACAGGCAAAAAGGAGGAGATCCCACATACGATCATACATTTTCTCGCGATCTGCTAGAAAAGGAAATCCGTACTATTTTTGCCAAACAAAAGGCGCTAGGCAATGAGTTGGCAAGCGACGAGTTTTTGGACAAATACTGGAGCGTTGCGGCGCATATAAAAGAGCCGCCATCGATCGAAAAAATGGTCGGCTATTGCAAATACGACGGAGAAAAACGCGCGCCAAAGAGCGCGCCAAGCGTCGAGAAATTCATTTTGCTAGGAAAGGTAGTAAACGCTCGTTTAATTACCGCGCCAAACGAAGAGGGTAAAACGTTAGCTGATTTTGCTGGAAGTTGGGAAAACGCCGCGCAAAAAACGCTGGAAGCCGCGCAAAAAAACAAAAGCGGCGCGACGTATAAAAGTATACGAAAAGCGTTTAATATAGGCGACGAGTACGCTTTCAAAGGATTATCTTATACGGAAGGTAAGGAAGCAGTCGACGCGGAAAAAAAGATATTCGCGCAAACGCCCGCTTATCATAGCTTCAAAGAGGCGATCGGAGAAGAAAAGTTAAACGATCTGCTGGCAAATGTAGAGCTTGCCGACGAGATCGCAAGAGTGTTAAGCGTTGAAAAAAGCGACTCAAAAAAATCTCATGGATTGCGACAAGCTTTTTTGCAATATGCGTTTGACCAAACGATTGCGGACGAACTTGTCGATAAGCTAATCGCAATCTCTTTTGATAAATTCGTGGAATTTTCATTGAGCGTTATTCGCGCAATAAATCCGCGAATGCAAGCGGGCAAACGGACTAACGAGGCTTTAGACGAAGCAGGTTTTCACCTTCCCGAACCCGCGAAAAAAGAGTTTTTGCCTCCGCTAGAGGTAAAAGATCCGAAAGTACGCCGTTTTTTGGAAGAGAAAGGATTGTGGGATCAAACGGCTCAAATGGATCTAAAAAATCCCGTAGTGGCTCGCGCGTTTGCGCAGTTTAGAAAGACGCTTAACGCAATTATCCGCAAGCACGGGCATTTTGATCTAATGCACATAGAGCTAGCGCGCGAGATCAACTCTAAAGCCGATCGTATTCAAATTGAAAAAGCGATCGCCAAAAATACGCGGGCAAACGAGGATGCAAAAAGGTGGATCGAGGAAAATGGAAGGGGAGCCAAGGTAAACGGAACGAACATTGTGAAGATAAAATTGTGGTTGCAGCAAAACGAGCGATGCGTATATACAGGCGAAAACATACCAAGAGAATGGCTGTTTAAGGAAGGTTTGTTGGAAGTTGATCATATTTTGCCGTATAGCAGAAGTTTTGACGATTCTATTAGCAACAAAGTTCTTTGCAGAAAAGAAGTCAATCAAGAAAAGAAGAATCGAACGCCTTACGAATGGATATTTGAACCTACGGGCAAGCGCGATCAAAAGGCATGGGATGAGTTTGATAAAAGGGCGCGCTCGTTTCATTTTGATAAAGTCAAACGAGACAAGCTGTTTAAAGATAATTTCAGCGACGAGCAGTCTGAAAAAAGTTTTATAAACCGCCATCTTAACGACACTCGTTATATGGCAAGGTTGATAAAAAATTACGTGGAAGCCCATCTGTTATTTAGCGGCAACGAGAGACTTCCTGTTAGAGTCAGAAGCGGGCGATTAACTTCGGATTTACGCCATTTGTGGGGATTGGAAGACAAGGATCGCTCAAGCGATCTACACCACGCTCAGGACGCCATTATTTTAGCGTTTTCCACGCAGTCGATTACTCAAAGATTAAGCGAGTATTACCGTAGGCGCGAAGAAAATAAAAAGAAAAATATCCGCGAAACTTTTGCGGAACCGTTGCCAAGTTTGCGCCAAAAAGTCAAAGAGGTATTGGAGCCGTTGGCAAACCCCGATCTTTCGCTCGATCTTAAAGGACAACGAATCGTCAGCCGCGCCGTACGCAAAAAAGTTACCGGAGCGGCGCACGAACAGTCGATTAAATCACCAACAGAAGAAAAAGATGTCGACAAAAAAGTAAAGGTCAATAAGGGCAAAGGCGTTTGCGATAACGGCGAAATGGTTAGAACCGACGTATTCACGGATGGAAAGAAATTTTACTATGTGCCGATATATGTCGCGGATATGATCAAACCGGAGACGCCAAATATGGCAATTAAAGCGCTTGCGCCGCGCGAGCAGTGGATCCCAATAACGGAGGAGCACGAGTTCTTGTTTTCGTTGCATAAAGACGATCTGGTGCGCGTAAAAAAAGGCGCGCGCGACTTACTGGGGTACTATATGAAGGTTGATAGCGCAACAGCCAATGTAGCCATTCGTTCCGTCGATAATTCCGCGAACGGATTGTTCAAGCCCAAAGACAAGAGCGGCGTTTTTCGCATAGGCGGTGCTACGCTGGATTTGATAGAAAAATATCAGGTTGATCCATTGGGCGTAATCAGCAAAGTAAAAGGCGAAAAACGAGCGCCCACAATTCCAATTACGCGCGCCGCTAAAAAACTAAAAAGCAAAGGCAAATCATAAATAAATGGGGTGGAGAACGGCGGTTTTTACCGAGCCTTGTCATCTTGCTATAGAGCGAGGCAATTTGAGTTACCGCCCAAAAAACGGCGAAGCGTTATCTTTGCCGCTTGAAGATATTTGCGCCATTGTAATTGAAACGCAACAAGCGACGCTTACCGCCCCATTATTGGATTCGTTAGCGCAACAAGGCGGCGCGTTATTTGTATGCGACAAAACGCATACGCCATCCGGCGTTTTTCTCCCGTTTCACCAACATAGCCGATACGCAAAAACGGCGCGATCGCAAATAAAATGGAGCGCGCCGTTCAAAAAGCGCGTTTGGCAGTCGCTAATTAAACAAAAAATACTTAATCAAGCCGCGCTTTTGGCGCATTATGGATCAGCAAACGCGCAACGATTAAAAAATTTAGCCGACAAAGTTCAATCGGGCGATACGGATAATAAAGAAGCGCAAGCGGCAACGATCTATTGGCAGACTTTATTTAAGAATTTTTCTAGAAGCGCCATAGACATTAGAAATTCCGCTCTAAATTACGGTTATTCCATAGTGCGCGGAGCGATCGCAAGAAGCGTAGTGTCCGCGGGATTAATTCCTGCGTTTGGCGTACATCATTCAAACGAGCTTAACGCGTTTAATTTAGTCGATGATCTAATAGAACCGTTTAGACCTATCGTCGATCTGCTGGCGATAGAATTGATAGGCGTTGAGCCGCGTAAAGATCGTATTGAGCTTAACAAAAATGAACGTTTCAAACTAAGCGGAGTATTGGGCAGATATGTTCGTATGCGCGGGAATAAAATAATGGCGCTTTCCGCCGCGGATGACGCGGCTTTTTCGCTGGTAAGAGCTACAACGACTAATGATTGGAACGAGCTTGATCTGCCGGAGCCGATTTTTGGAGACTAAAGAGCGATATATGAGATTGCTTGTTTTATTTGATTTACCCGTAAAAGCCAAGTCGGATCAAAGAAGGGCAACGCAATTTAGAAACCATTTGTTGAAAGACGGTTTTTCAATGTTGCAATTTTCGGTTTATTG
>JAISMA010000189.1 GCA_031276985.1 Helicobacteraceae bacterium
GCGGCATGAAAGAGGACGAATTCGCGTTTATCGGCGAGAAAATAGCCGACGTTTTGGACGATATAACAAACGCGCAAAAAATCGCCGCGATCGCCGAAGAGATTAAAGCGCTTGGACGCAAATTCACAGTTTATCCGCAAGCGACTTTTTAAGGCGAAAGATGATTAGCCAGTTAGAACTTCAACTGATTAAAATGCAAACTTCGCACTACTACCTAAAGAAAGAGGGCGCGTCCAAACAGATCAGTTTTCAGGGCAAAACGTTTTTCGACAAGTTCGAAAGAGTCGATCAAACGCTATCTTCCGCCGTTTTGAGCGATCATTTGGCTAAAAAAATTATCGTCGCGCACGATTTAGTCTTGGCGGGAGATATGGTCGAAAACGTCGTGTTTGATTTCAACGGCGTCGATACCGAGCGGTTTTATCATCGCGCTCAATTAATGCTCCGCGAAGAAGGCTTTTTGAACTTTACGGCTTACGAAACCGCCACAAGCGGACATTTGCACCTGTACGTTCATAAAGGACATACCTCGTTAAGCGAAGGTTGTCATTTGGCAAAGGCGCTTTCGGCTAAACTAGCCCAGAAACTGCCCCGCCAATGGAGAGCGTTTCCGACAATCGATCTGCCGCCGCAGTTTAACGTACTGGCAATTCCCTACGGCGTTTACGCCAAAGAGCGGGGAAGCGGCTGGTCAAAACACATGTGAAAGGAAAACGATGGCTGACATAATCGGCAATCAAGACGAGTTAAACGACATTCTAATCAAGCGGGACGAAGGTTCCGGAAGCAAGGCGAGAAACGCGCTGCTAATCACGGCGGCTATGCTGTTGGTAGCGGTAATAGCGTTTCTAACTTTTCGCGTGATCGACGCGAGCAAATACGAAGAGGCGCAAATCATCTCTCCCGAACCGACTCAAACCGTCGCCGCTGTTAACGCCGATCCGATAGGCAAACAGTCTACGACGATGTTTGAATCGCCGCAACCGGCGGGTAATCCCGATCAGGTAAGAAGCGCGATCGACAAAATTATTGAAGATCATCGCAAAGCGCGTCAAAACGAGGGTAGCGTTACGCCGCCCGTTACAAGCGCGACGCCAACGCCAACGCCGAGCGTTACGCCGACGCCTCCAATCGTCGTCGCTCAAACGCCGACGCCAAGCGTCGTTACGCCGCCGCCGACAAACGTAACCCCAACAACGGTAACCGCGACGCCGACGCCGCCAAAAACGCAAACGCCGAAACCGCCCGTTACAAGCGCGACGCAAACGCCGAAACCGCCCGAAACGATCGCCGCCGCTCAACCGCCTAAAACTGCGGGCGCGACGGATGCGGGCGCGACTTTTTACGTTCAGATCGAATCTCTCGCCCAATCGCCGAACGGGGCATATTTGAAAACCCTTCGCGATCGCGGTTTGAGTATTGCCGTTAGGCAAGTAGTCGTAAAAGGCGCTACCAGACATAGGATCTACGTTGGACCTTACGCCTCAAGAGAGATAGCGCTAGCGGCTTTGCCCACGATCAGGCGCGATTACAGCCCCGAAGCGTTTATCGTGAAAGAGTAGTTTGGTCGTATCTCGCCGCGCTCTGTACGATACGCTAACGCCGATCGCGTTATACGATAAGCTAAGGCTATTTTTTGGCGGCAAGCGCGTTTTGCTGTTTGAAAGCGGGCTAAGCGGCGAAAACGGCAATTTCAGCATCGTCGCCGTTGGCGCGCGCGAGCGCGTTTGGCGCGAAAACGACAAAACGTTTTACGCCGAAAACGGCGCGGTAAGCCAAATCGACGATAATCCGCTGGCTTTTTTGAAAAAACGATTCGCCTCAATCAACAAGGCAAGCTACAAAGAGGAGCAAGAAAAGCTAGGAATCGGCTTTATAGACGGCTTTACGGGCTTTATCGGCTACGACGCGGTGAGGTTTTTCGAGCCTACGCTTAGAAAATCGATGGACAATCTCGCCGACGCGACTAATACGCCCGAATTTGATCTTTCTCGCCCCGAATACCTTTTTGTCTATTCGCACAAAAGCGGAACGCTTACGGCGCTTAGTTCGCTTCGCGGCGGAGACGAGGTGTTGCGCGAGGCTTTGAAAGTCGCCAAATCGCCTATGGATCCTCTGCCGTTGGTTAGAGCCGAGAAGCTAGGCGAAGGGACGTTTCAGTTCTCCAAAGAGGAGTTTATGCGAAAGGTCGAGCTGGTAAAAGAGGAGATAAGAAGCGGCGAAATTTTTCAAATGCTGCTTGCCAATCGCTTTATTCAGCCGTCCAAAATCGATCCGTTTAGCTACTATCGCGTATTGCGTAGCAAAAATCCCTCGCCGTATCAGTTTTTATTGCCGTACGAAAAATTCGCTATCGTCGGCAGTTCGCCGGAGCTAATGGCGCGGCTTAACGGCGACGAGATACTGCTTCGCCCGATTGCCGGCACACGCAGGCGCGGCAGGACGATCGCGCAAGATTTGGCTATGGAAAAGGAGCTGTTAAGCGACGAAAAAGAGCGCGCCGAGCATATTATGCTAGTCGATCTGGGGCGCAACGACGTGGGGCGCGTAGCCAAACCGGGCAGCGCGCGCGTTTCAAACCTAATGCACATAGAGCGCTTCAGCCACGTTATGCATATCGTCAGCGACGTAACGGCGCGGCTTGACGAAGGGCGCGATATGTTCGATCTGTTTATGTCCGCCTTCAGCGCGGGAACGATGACGGGCGCGCCCAAAATCCGCGCTATGGAGTTAATCGCCAAATACGAAGGCGCGAAACGCGGTTTCTACAGCGGCGCGATCGTTTTATTCGGCTTTAGCGGCGATATGGACAGCGCGATCACAATCAGAAGCGCCCAAATCGACGAAAACCGCGCGATCTTTCACGCGGGCGGCGGCATTGTCGCCGACAGCAAGCCGGAGCTTGAATGGCTCGAGGCGCAAAACAAAATGGCGGCGTTGCGCGTCAGCTTCGACGAACTGCTATCCGTATGAAACTGCTCGCCGTTATGGGCGATCCGATCGCGCATTCGCTTTCGCCGCTTATGCATAATTTCGTCTATCGACAAAACGCGATCGACGCCGTTTATACACGTTTGCGCGTTGAAAACGGCGACAACTTGCGCGAGATTTTTAAGGCGCATAATCTAAGCGGCGCGAATATCACGCTACCGCACAAAGAGGCGGCTTTCGCGCAAGCGGACGAGATAAGCTCTCGCGCTAAAAAGATCGGCGCGGTCAATACGTGGGCGAAACAAAGCGATCGGCTGATAGGACACAACACCGACGCGGACGGCTTCGCCGCGGCGATCGCGCCGCTTGATGCGTTCAAAAACGCGCTAATGATAGGCGCGGGAGGCGCGGCAAGAGCGATTGCAATCGCGTTAATCGAAGCGGGCGTAGAGTTGGCGGTCGTCAATCGAAGCGAGGCGCGGCTTGAGTTTTTCGCGCAAAACGGCGCGAAAGTTTTTGTCGCCAAAAATCCGCCGAATCAACGGTTTGATCTTGTGATCAACGCCACTAGCGCGGGATTAAAAGACGACGAAACGCCGCTGGATAAAAGCGCGCTTGAGGATTACCTTTCAAGCGCAAAAATGGCGTACGACGCGATCTACGGCGTGGAAACGCCTTTCTTGCGTCTTGCGAAGTTGCGCGGCGCGGAAACCAAAGACGGCGAGGATATGTTGGCTTTTCAGGGCGCGATCGCGCATTCGCTGTTTTTTGGCGGCGACGTTGCGGCAATCGCCGCGCAGATGAAATCGGCTTTAAGGCTGCCAAAATCATGGCGATGAGTCTTGAGCGAAAATCCACGTTCTTAACAAGCGCGGCGGCTTTTTTGCTGGCGGCGGCAAAGCTGATCGCGGGAATTTTGACGGGCAGTATGGCGGTTATCAGTTCCGCGATCGATTCGCTTTTGGATATGACGATGAGCCTTTTTAACTACTACGCCGTTAAGCAAAGCGAGTTAAATCCAAACGAAACTTTCAACTACGGACGCGGCAAAATCGAAGGGATCGCCGCGTTAATCGAAGGAGCGTTAATCGCCTGTTCAAGCGCGTTTATTATCTACCAAAGCGTTCGCAATTTAATCGACGGAAAACAGATCGAAGCGCTTGGCGCGGCGATCTTAACTATGACGGTTTCCATGATTGCGACCGCCTGTATCGTCGCGGGACTTACTCTGGCGGGCAGGCAAACAAAATCGCTAATTATCCGCGCCGATCTGCTACATTATAAAAGCGATCTATGGACAAATTTCGGCGTTATCGTTTCGCTAGGAATTATCGCGTTAAGCGGGTTACACTTTATCGACGGCGCGGTTTCAATAGCGATTGCGCTGTTTATCGCTTTTGGCGCTTATAAAATTATTAAAGAAGGCGTTTTAACCCTGCTAGATCGCGCCATAGAAGAGCCGCTTTTAAGCCAAATACGCGAGATCGTGGCAAACGCGCCTCGCGCCTGCGGCTATCACTATTTGCGAACGCGCAAAAGCGCGAAAACTTACGTCGTGGAAGCGCATTTGGTTTTTGACGAAACGATCTCGCTAAAAGACGCGCACGATACCAGCGACTATGTGGAGACAGCAATCGCCGCGCTCGATAAAAACGCTAAATGGTTAATCACGGTTCATCTCGATCCGCGCGATGATAGCAAAGACGAAAATTAACGCCCGTTTGGTTTATAAAATCGCGCCCGATCGCGCCGTTTTTGCGTTAATTTTTTGCGGGCAAAACGACGGGCGTAAAAACGACGCGATCCTTTTCGTCGCCCAAGCCAAACTCGCCCTCGCCGCTCCAACCCGTCGCGTAAAGCCTGCCGTTGCCATCCAGCGCTAAAGAGTGATAAGCGTATGCCGAGATCGTAGTAATTGGTTTACTTTCCGTCGACGAAACAAGCGTCCAAGTTTTGCGATCGTCGTAGTCGCCAAGTCCTAACTGTCCTTCAATGTTGCGTCCCGCCGCGTAAACTTTGCCGTCCGCGCTTAGCGCTAACGAATGCCATTCGCCCGCTACGATTGCGACGATTTTTTTATCGCTTAAATCGGGGACGAGCGTAAAGGTTTCGCGGCTTTTCCTATCGCCTAAACCAAGCTGACCGTATTCGTTATCGCCCGTAGCGTAAACTTTGCCGTCGCTATCCAGCGCAAACGAGTGTTTACCGCCCGCGGAAATCGTTACGATCTTTTTATCGCTTAACGACGATACAAGCGTAAAGGTATTACGATCGTCGTTGTCGCCTAAACCAAGCTGACCGTCGTTGTTTTCGCCCGCCACGTAAACTTTGCCGTCCGCGCTTAGCGCCAACGAATGCCATGTGCCCGTCGCGATTGCGACGATTTTTTTATCGCTTAACGACAATACGCGAGTAAAAGTATCGCGATCGCGCTTATCACCCAAACCTAGCTGACCGTAGCGATTATATCCCGTCGCGTAAACCTTACCATTGTTATCGACGGCAAGCGAGTAATCGCTACCACCCGCCGAGATCGCTACGATCTTTTTATCGCTTAAATCGGGGACAAGCGTAAAAGTATCGCGCAGTTTGCCGTCGCCCAAACCAAGCTCGCCTGCGTAATTATGCCCCGCCGAATAAACTTTGCCTTCGCTTGTCAGCGCCAACGAGTGAACGTAACCCGTTGAAATTGCGATAATTCTTTTATCGCCCGAAAAAGGAACGCCAACAAATTTATGGCGAACCTGCCTGTCGCCCAAACCAAGCTCGCCGTATTCGTTCAAACCCGTCGCGTAAAGTTTGCCCGACTCGTCGATTGCAAACGAATGCTCTTTGCCTGCCGCGATCGCGACATTTTGGCGATCTCTTTCGTTTATAGCGGAAGTTCCGCGCGCGGAAGCGCACCCCGCGGTAGTAACGGCGATTAAAGCGGCGGCTAAAAGCGCGACGATCGCGGTTAGTTTGCGTTTGATTTGCGGCGTTTCATTGTGCGACATTGAAAATCCTTGCGATGAATTAGCAAATGTTAGCGCCGCTCGCCTTAGCGCTTTAGCAAAGGCGCAAAGGCGAATTTTTCGAGATCGTATCTATCGCCGAAACCAAGATAATCAATATCGCATTTTCCCTCCGTCAAGCTGATTGCGTCGTCGTTATTAGTCGTCGCGGACACAAGCGTCCAAGTTTTGCGATTGACGTTGTCGCGAAGTCCCAGCTGCCCTAAATCGTTGCAGCCCGTCGCGTAGATTTTGCCGTCGCTATCGAGCGCTAAAGAATAAGCGTGATTCGTCGCAATTTCCACAATCTTTTTATCGGCAAAAGGCGGTATAAGCGTAAAGAGGTTGTTATTGGCGTTGTCGCCAAAGCCGAGCCTATTCTCGTGGTTATATCCCGCCGCATACAGATTGCCGTCGCTATCTAGCGCGAGGGAGTGAAAGTGCCCCGCCGCAACCCGCGTAATCCTTTTATCGCTAAGCGACGAAACAAACGCCCAAGTTTCGCGACCGATTTTGTCGCCCAAACCAAGCTGACCGTTAGCGTTTGATCCCGTCGCGTAAACCTTGCCGTCGCTAGTAAGCGCCAACGAATGCCATGTGCCCGTCGCAACCGCGACAATTTTTTTACCCTCTAGCGAATCGACAAGCGTAAAGGCGTGGCGATATGCGCGATCGCCCAAACCAAGTTGACCCGCGTCGTTGCTTCCTGTCGCGTAGAGTTTGCCTTTGCTATCGATCGCTAAATAGCGATTGAAATACGCCGCAATCGCCACGATTTTTTTATCGGCAAAAGGCGGTATGAGCGTAAAGAGGTTGTTATTGGCGTTATCGCCCAAACCTATCGAATCGTAGCGATTATATCCCGCCGCGTAGATTTTACCCTCGCTGTCAAGCGCCAACGAGTAATTGAAGCTAGCCGCTACAGCAACAATTTTTTTGCCCTTTAACGACGAAACAAACGCCCAAGTTTCGCGACCGATTTTGTCGCCCAAACCAAGCTGACCGTCGGCGTTAAATCCCGTCGCGTAAAGTTTCCCGCCAGAATCTAGCGCTAACGAATGCGCGTAGCCCGCCGCAATCGCGACGATTTCTTTATCGCGCAAAGACGAAACGAGCGTAAAGGCGTTGCGATTTTTCGTATCGCCCAAACCAAGTTGACCGTTGAAGTTGTCGCCCGCCGCGTAGAGTTTGCCTTCGCTAGTAAGCGCCAGCGAATGGTATTCGCCCGTCGCGACGATCGGGCGTTTGCCGTTGTCAATCGGGTTTTCATAACCGACAAAATAGGCGATTGCGCCGATAATTAGCGCGACTAAAACCGCGACTCCCGCGATCTCCTCGCGTCTGTTTTGCGATGCTTTTGGCGTTTCATCTTGTGACATTTTTTCTCCTTTGTGGCGTAGATTGTTTTGTCGTTTTATTATCGAAGAAACAACGATACGGGTATAAAAGTTTCGATCATAAGAGTCTGCTCGTCGTAACCTAAACCAAGCGCGCCGTGTTCGTTCAAACCCGTCGCGTAAAGTTTGCCGTCCGCGTCGATAGCCAGAGAGTGAAACGCGCCCGTCGCAACCGCGACAATCTTTTTGCCTTCAAGCGACGGGATACGCGTAAAACCGTTGCGGTCGTCACTGTTGTTTAAGCCAAGCTTGCCGTAGTCGTCCGCTCCTTTTGCATAAGCGCCGCCTTCGTCGTCGATAATAAAAGATATATGATTGTCCGCGACTATGGCGGCAATATTTTTATCTTCAAACAACGAGACGCGCGTAAATAATTTATTGCGCTCTTCTGAAAAGTAGCCGCTAGTAGAATGCCCCGTCGCGTAAAGTTCCCCGCCAGAATCTAGCGCTAACGAATGCGCGTAGCCCGCCGTGATCGCGACGATTTTTTCAGCGCTAAAAGGCGAAACGGGCGTAAAATCGCTATGAATGTAAAGTTTTTCTTCCGGATCGATATCATTCCGATCGCCGCTTTCACATTCGCTTCCAAAAAACCTGTCAATTTGCAATCCAAGCTGATCGTATCTGTTCCAGCCCGCCGCGTAAAGTTTGCCGCTAAAGTTCAGCGCTAAAGAATGATTGAAACCCGTAGCGATCGCGGTAATGTTGTTATCGCCAAGCGACGAAACTAGCGTAAATGTTTTGCGATTGTTTTCGTCTCCGCAATCGCCCAAGCCAAGTTGCCCGTATTCGTTATCGCCCGTCGCGTAAACTTTGCCGTCGCTAGTAAGCGCCAGCGAATGCCGTTCGCCCGCTACGATCGCAACGATTTTTTTGTCCTCTAGCGACGAAACCAGCGTAAAGACGTCGCGATCGTTTGCGTCGCTCAAACCAAGCTGACCATATTTGTTCCAACCCGTCGCGTAAACTTTGCCGTCGCTATCAAGCGCTAAAGAGTGAAAATCGCCCGCCGCAACCCGCGTAATATTTTTGTCTCTCAAGGAAGGAACGGCGCTAAAAATACGACGATACCCGACGACGCCAAAACCAAGTTGCCCGTATTTATTGTCGCCCGTCGCATAAACTATTCCGTCGCTACTTAGCGCTAACGAGTGATTATAGCCAGTCGCGATTCCAACGATAGCGCTACTGCTAAAAAAAGAAACCGGCGTAAAATCGTAGACCTCGTCGTCGTTTCCCAAGCCAAGCTGACCTTCCTCATTTTCGCCCGTCGCGTAAAGTTTGCCCTCGCTATCAAGCGCTAACGAATGCTCTTTGCCCGCAGCGATTGCGACGATGTTTTTATCGTTTAGCACAGTAAACGTCGTAAAAGTATCGCGACTGTTTCTGCCGAATCCAAGTTGTCCGCTACCGTTATATCCCGCAACGTAAACTTTGCCTTCGCCATCAAGCGCTAACGAATGCTCTTTGCCCGTAGCGATCGCGACAATGTTTTTATCTTTTAACGACGAAACAGGCGTGAAAGTTTTGCGATTCTTGTAGTCGCCAAAGCCTAAACCAGGACCGTATGTGCCTGTTCCGGTCGCGTAGACTTTGCCGTTCGAGTCAAGCGCGAGCGAATGAGCGTCGCCAGTCGCGATCGCGACGATATTTTTAGCTTTTAGCGAGCCGACGGGCGTAAAGATATAGCGATTATCTATATCGCCCAAACCTAGTCGATTGTCATCGCCATTTCCCGTCGCGTAAACTTTGCCGCGACTATCCAGCGCCAGCGAATGCTCTTTGCCCGCCGCGATCGCGACGATTTTTTTGCCATCAAGCGACGAAACGGGCGCAAAGATATTGCGATCGCGCGCTTCGTTAGAACCAAGTTGACCGCTACTGTTATATCCCGTCGCGTAGACTTTGCCCTCGCTATCAAGCGCTAACGAATGCTCTTCGTTAGTCGCGATCGCGGTAATGTTGTTATCGCCAAGCGACGAAACAAGCGTCCAGACATTGCTCTCGGTTTCGTCGCCCAAACCAAGCGCGCCGTCGCCGTTCCAACCCGCCGCGTAAACTTTGCCGTCGCTATCCAGCGCCAACGAATGAGAGCTACTCGCCGCGATTGCGACGATGTTTTTATCGTCCAAAAAAGAGACGCCAACAAAGACGTTTCGAGGGTGGTTGTCGCCCAAACCAAGCTGACCGTTGCCGTTATAACCCGCCGCGTAAACTTTGCCGTTTGCGTCGACGAAAAAAGAGGTTGAGTCGCCCGCCGCGACAAACGGAGGTTTGTTTTCTCGTTTTACGGGGTTTTCATAACCGACAAAATAACTGAACGCGCGCTCGGCGGCAAAACCGATTACAACAATAAGCGCCGCGATTAAAATCGAGATAATCGCGATTGGAGCGCGAGGTTTTTTCGTTTCTTTTTGCAACGTTTCATTGTGCGACATTGGAAATCCTTGCGAATGAATTAAGCGCATATTAGCGCCGCTCGCCTTTTTGCGATCGCCTAATCGCCGAAATTTTTGAGCTAATTTTGATCGGGTAAAACGACGGGCTTAAAAGTTTTCTCATCGCTTGAACCGCCCAAACCGAGCTGATCGTATTCGTTGTCGCCCGTCGCATAGATGTTGCCTTCGCTATCAACGACAAAAAAATGAATAGCGCCAGCCGCGATCGCAACGATTTTTTTACCCTCTAGCGACGAAACGCGCGTAAAAGTATTGCGATTGAACTTATCGCCGAGTCCTAACTGTCCGAAATCGTTCCAACCCGTCGCGTAAACAGCGCCATTATTATCAATCGCCAGCGAATGCTGGTAACTTGCCGCGATTGCTACGATTTTTTTGTCCGCAAGAGAGGAAACAAGCGTAAAGGCGCTACGACTGGTTTCGTCGCTCAAACCAAGCTGACCATATTTGTTCCAACCCGCCGCGTAAACTTTGCCGTCGCTATCCAGCGCCAACGAGTGAGCAAATCCCCCCGTAATCGCCACGATTTTTCTACCGCCTAGCGACTCGACAAGCGTAAAGGTATTGCGATTTTTCGTATCGCCCAAACCAAGCTGACCGTCTCTATTCCAACCCGTCGCGTAAGTTTTGCCTTCGTCGTCAAGCGCCAGCGAGTGTTCGTTGTCCGCCGCGATCGCCACGATTTTTTTATTCTCTAGCGACCGCGCGGGCGTAAAAGTATCGAGAGCGCCGTAATGCCCTAAACCAAGCTGACCTAAGTTCCTACCCGTTCCATAGATTTTGCCAAGCTCGTCAAGCGCCAAAGAGCAAAATTGTCCCGCCGCGATCGCAACGATTTTTTTACCCTCTAGCGACTGCGCGGGAGTAAAAGTATTGCGATTGAACTTATCGCCGAGTCCGCTTTCTCCTAAGCCTAACTGTCCGGAATCGTTCCGACCCGTCGCGTAAACTTTGCCGTCCGCGCTTAGCGCCAATGAATGCTGGGCGCCGACCGCAACCGCAACAATGTTTTTATTCTCTAGCGACTCAATAAGCGCGAAGGTATGGCGATATTTTATGCCGACTAAACCAAGTTGCCCTTTGTCGTTTTGCCCCGTCGCGTAAAGTTTGCCGTCCGCGTCAAGCGTCAACGAGTGTTTGGCGTCCGTCGCAATAATCGGGAGCTTGGCGGAGCAACCCGTTACGGCGATAAGCGCCGCGATTAAAATCGAGATAATCGCGATTGGAGCGCGAGGTTTTTTCGTTTCTTTTTGCAACGTTTTTATTCCTTTCTTAACGTCGTTCGCTTTGTCGTTTTATTGTTCGATAAACGACGATACGGGCGTAAAACTCGGACAATGCTCATTATCGCCCAAACCAAGCTGTCCGCCGCCGTTATGCCCCGTCGCGTAAAGTTTGCCGTCCGCGCCAATCGCCAGCGAATGATAACCGCCCATCGCAACTGAGATAATCTTGTCGTAGCTTAAATCGTAAACAAGATCAAAGCTGTCATAATATCCCAAGCCAAGTTGACCGTAGAAGTTGCCGCCCGCCGCATAAACTTTGCCTACAGAATCAAGCGCCAACGAGGAATATCCGCTCGCGACTATAGTAATGATTTTTTTGTCGCTTAACGACGAAACGAGCGTAAAGGTATTGCGATTTTTCGTATCGTCAAAACCAAGCTGAGCAAGACTATTCTCTCCCGCCGCGTAAACTTTGCCGCCAGAATCAAGCGCCAACGAGTGTTCCGTTCCGGCTGATATAGCTGCGATGTTTTTGCCGCCCAAAGAGGATATGAACGTAAAAATTTTGCGATTGTTATAACCGCCTAAGCCAAGCTGACTTTTCTTATTTCCGCCCGTCGCGTAAACTTTGCCGCGGTTATCTAACGCAAGCGAGTGATAGCGTCCCGCCGCTATGGCTACAACGCGTTTGTCGCTTAACGATGAAACGAGCGTAAAAACTTCGCGATCGTCGTAATCATTCAAACCAAGCTGACCGTATTCGTTAACTCCCGTCGCGTAAACTTTGCCTTCGTCTGAAAGAGCCAGCGAGTGATAGTCGCCCGCCGCGATCGCTACAATCTTTTTACCCTCTAGCGACGAAACGGGCGCAAAGGTTTTGCGATCGGCGTTATCGCCTAAATCAAATCGACAGTTTTTATTTTTTCCCGCCGCGTAAACCTTGCCGTCCGCGTCAAGCGCTAGAGAACATCCATAGGTTGATGCGATCGCGATAACGTTTTTGTCGCTCAAAGAAGAAACGCTGATAAAACTGCTACGATTAACGTCGTCGCCCAAACCAAGCTCTCCAAACTTGTTCGCTCCCGCCGCGTAAACTTTGCCGTTTTTATCGATGAAAAACGAGCTAAAGCCTCCCGCCGCGATAAACGGAAGTTTGTTTTCGATTTTTACGTGGTTTTCATAACCAAAATAATAGCGAAACGAGCGTTCGGCAAAATACGCGATTACGGCGATAAACGCCGCAATAAAAATAACGACGCGCGCGATTGACGCGCGAGGTTCTTCTTTGCCATTGTACGTCGTTTGGTTTGGCGAATGCAACATAGAACAATCCTTTTGGTTATGGTTCGCGCATATTAGCGCCGCTTGCCTTATTGTTTTCTGTTATCGTCGCATGAAAGCGCGGCAAGCGAGAGCGAGGCGATCGATTTCATTGATCGCACAAGTTGCAACGACTCCTCTTTCCAGCCTCGTACGCTTTGCCGTCTTCGTCAAGCGCAAGAGAATATTCGTCTCCCGCGTCTATGGCGACGATTTTTTTATCGCTTAACGACGAAACGAGCGTGAATATTTTGCGTTCGTCTTTGTCGCCAAGTCCAAGTTGGGCGTATGCGTTATCTCCCGCCGCGTAAACTTTGCCTTCGCTTGTCAGCGCCAAAGAGTGATCGCCATTTGCCGCAATCGCGACGATTTTTTTGTCGCTTAACGACGACGCAAGCGTAAAGGTTTCGCGATTCGTTTTGTCGCTTAGACCAAGTTTGCCATACAAGTTATTTCCAACCGCGTAAAGTTTACCGTCGCTATCAACTGCCAGCGAATGCAATACGCCCGCCGCAACCGCGACGATTTTTTTGTCGCTTAGCGAATCTATAAACGTAAAGGCGTTGCGACTGGTTTCGTCGCCCATGCCAAGCTGACCAAAATCGTTTGATCCCGCCGCGTAAAGTTTGCCGTCGCCGCCGATAGCGAAAGAGTGGTCGCCCGCCGCGATCGCGGTAATGTTTTTGTCGCTTAAAGAAGAAACAAGCGTAAAGTCATAACGATTTTTTCTGTCGCCCACTCCAAGCTCGCCGCGTAAGTTATATCCCGTCGCGTAAAGTTTACCTTCGCTATCAAGCGCGAAAGAGTGAAAAGCGCCCGCCGCGATCACGGTAATGTTTTTGTCGCTTAAAGATAAAACGGGCGCAAAAGTATCATGAAATTTCGTGTTGCCCAAACCAAGTTGACCGTAGAAGTTGCTTCCCGCCGCGTAAACTTTGCCGTCGCCTGAAAGAGCCAGCGAATGAGTGTCGCCCGCCGCGATTTGCGTTATATTTTTATCGCTTAACGAATCTACAAGCGTAGAGATTTCGCTCTCGCCATCCAAACCAAACCGATCATATTTGTTATCGCTCGTTATGTAAACTTTGCCGTTTTTATCAAGCGCCAACAAACGCTTTTTGCCCGTCGCGATCGCCGCGATATTTTCGTTGAGTAAAGAGGGTACAAAGGCGAAGGTATTTTCATAATACGCGCGCTCTATACCAAGTCGCGCCAAGTTGAGACGTTCTTTCGCGTAGGGCAATTTCGCTTCGTCGTCAAAAGCGGCGGAGTTAGGCTTGTTGGCGGATTGTCCGACGATATTGTTATCGTTTAACGACAAGACAAGCGTAAAGACTTGACTGCCCTTTGCGTCGTCCAAACCAAGCTGATTATATTTGTTATCGCCCGCCGCGTAAACTTTGCCGTCGCTATCCAGCGCCAAAGAGTGTCTATTGCCCGTCGCGATTGCGGTAATGTTTTTGTCGCTTAAAGACAAAACGGGCGCAAAAGTATCGTTAAATTTCGTATTGCCCAAACCAAGTTGACCGTAGAAGTTGCTTCCCGCCGCGTAAACTTTGCCGTTCGCGTCCAACGCTAAAGCGCCAAAGTTCGCCGCGATCGCGGTAATATTTTTGTCGCTTAAAGAGGAAACAAGCGCAAAGCTTTTGCGGCGATTTACGTTGTTGTTGCTCGCCTTATAAACTTTGCCGTCGTCGTCAAGGACAAACGAGTAAAGATCGTCGACAACTATAGCCGCGATCTTTTTAGCGTTTAGCGCCGAAACAAGCGTAAAGGACTCGTCTGCCGCGTAGTCGCTTGCTCCGTAAACTTTGCCGTCGCTGTCAAGCGCGAAAGAGTGAAAAGCGCCAGCCGCGATCGCGACAATGTTTTTATCTTTTAACGACGATACAAGCGCAAAAATTTTAGGAGGACGCGCGCCTAGAGAGTTGCTGCCCGCCGCGTAAACTTTGCCGTCCGCGCCAAGCGCTAAAAAGCGATCGTAGCTGGCGGCGATCGCGACGATGTTTTTGCCGCTTAACGAAGGAACAAGCTCAAAAATTTCGCTATTGTTTCTGCCGCGTAAGTCAAGGTTGCCCGCCGCGTAAACTTTGCCGTCCGCGCCAAGCGCTAAAGAGTGATTATGGTTAGCGACTAGCGCCGTAATGTTTTTGCCGCTTAAAGAAGAAACAAGCGAAAAGACTTTGTAATGATATTTGTTGCCCATGCCAAGCTGACCGCTCTCGTTTTCTCCAGTAGCGTAAACATTGCCGTCGGCGCTAACGACAAAAGAGGAGTTGCCCCCAGCTGCGATAAACGGGCGCTTAATTTCGATTTTTACGTGGTTTTCATAACCAAAATAATAGCGAAACGAGCGTTCGGCAAAATACGCGATTACGGCGATTAGCGCCAAGATCAAAACCGCGACCTTCGCGAATTGTTTGCGCGGGTTTCTCAATTCGCTTTGCGACATTTTTTCTCCCAGATCGTTAGCGATTTAGCAAAGGCGCAAACGCGAATTTTTCGCGATCGTATCTATCGCCAAAACCAAGATAATCCAACAAGTTGCATTTTCCTTCCGCCAAGTTGATTGCGTCGGCGCTACTCGTCGTGTCGGATACAAGCGTCCAAGTTTTGCGATTGACGTTGTCGCCAAGTCCTAGCTGCCCATTTTCGTTACAACCCGTCGCGTAAAATTTACCTTCGCTATCGATCGCTAAAGAATGAGCGTGATTCGTCGTAATCGCCACAATCTTTTTATCGGCAAAAGGCGGTATAAGCGTAAAGAGGTTGTTGGCGTTGTCGTCAAAGCCAAGCCTATTCTCGTAGTTATATCCCGCCGCGTATAGTCTGCCGTACGCGTCAAGAGCGAGCGAATGGCTACGCCCCGCCGCGATCGCGATAATCTTTTTATCTTTTAACGACGAAACAGGCGTGAAAGTGTCGCGATTTTTTTTGTCGCCCAAACCAAGTTGCCCGAATTCGTTATTGCCCGTAGCATAAACCTCGCCGCTAACGTCTAACGCCAATGTGTAACCAAAACCCGACGAAGCGATCTCGGTTATATTTTTATCGCTCAAAGACGAAATAGGCGTAAAAATGTTGCGATTTATTGTATCGCCCAAACCCAACTCGCCGTCATAGTTAAATCCCGTCGCGTAAACTTTGCCGTCCGCGTCGATAGCGAAAAAGTATGCGATCGCGACTATTTTTTTGTTGCTAAAAGCGGGAACAAGCGTAAAAGTTTTATGATTGGTTTCCTCTCCGCTATCGCCTAAACCTAGCCGTCCGTAGTCGTTGTCGCCCGCCGCGTAAATTTTGCCCTCGCCGTCAAGCGCAAACGAATGGGAGCCGCTCGTCGTTATCGCAACAATCTTTTTGCCTTCAAGCGACTGCGCGAGCGTAAAAGCGTCGCGATGGATTTCGTCGCCTAAACCTAGCTGTCCGTAGTCGTTTTCGCCCGTCGCGTAGACTTTGCCCTCGCTATCCAACGCTATGGAATGCGACCAAGTCGACGCAATCCGCGTAACGCTTTTGCCTTCCAGAGACGAAACAAGCGTCCAAACGTTGCGATCGGCGTCGTCGCCTAATCCAAGCTGACCGTATTCTCCAGATCCCGTCGCGTAAACTTTGCCTTCGCTAGTAAGCGCCAACGAGTGAAAAGCGCCCGCCGCGACAATCGGGCGTATGCTTTCGTTTGCGTTTTTATAACCGACAAAATAGGCGATTGCGCCGATAATTAGCGCGACTAAAACCGCCGCGCCCGCGATCTCCTCGCGTCTGTTTTGCGGCGCTTTTGGCGTTTCATCTTGCGACATTTTTTCCCTTAAGTAAAATAAAATCGTAGCGCCGATCGCATTATTGATCGGGCAAAACGACGGGCGTAAAAATATCGCGATTATTTTCGCCGCCCAAACCAAGCCGACCGTGTTCTCCCGATCCCGTCGCGTAGAGTTTGCCGTCTTTGCCGAGCGCCAACGAATGAACGTCGCCCGCTACGATTGCGATAATGTTTTTGCCCTCAAGCGACGAAACGGGCGTGAAAATTTGGCGATCGGCGTCGTCGCCCAAACCTAACTGCCCGTAAGCGTTCCAGCCCGCCGCGTAAACTTTGCCGCCCGCGTCAAGCGCCAACGCGTGAACGAATCCCGCCGTAATCGCTACGATTTTTTTATCGCTTAACGACGAAACGGGCGTAAAAGTACTGCGATTAACGTCGTCGCCCAAACCTAGCTGACCAAAATCGTTTGATCCCGTCGCGTAAACTTTGCCGTCCGCGTCAAGCGCCAGCGAAAGATCGCCGCCAGCCGCGATCGCGACGATTTTTTTATCGTTTAAGTCGGGGACAAGCATAAAAATATCGCGATTATTTTTATCGCCCAAACCAAGTTGATCGCGTTCGTTATTTCCCGCCGCGTAAACTTTGCCGTCGCTTGTTAGCGCAAGCGAATGCGCTCTGCCCGCCGCAATTGCTACGATCTTTTTGTCTTTTAGCAAAGCGATAAGCGCAAATGTCTTGCGATTGGTTTTATCGCCCAAACCAAGTTGCCCGAATTCATTATTGCCCGCCGCGTAAACTTTGCCGTCAATATCCAGCGCCAACGAATGAGCGCCGCCCGCCGCGATCGCGACGATCTTGTTATCGCCAAGCGACGAAACGGGCGTGAAACTATTGCGATCGTCGCGATCGCCCAAACCTAGCTGCCCGAATTTGTTCCAACCGCTCCCATAAACCGCGCCGTTTTCGTCAAGCGCAAACGAATGAACCCATCCCGCCGCAACCGCCGCGATGTTTTTATCTTGCGGCGAAGCAATAAGCGCAAAAGTTTCTCGATTGGTTTCCTCTCCGCTATCGCCGAGTCCAAGCTGACCGTCGCGGTTAAAACCCGCTCCGAAAACTTTGCCTTCGCTTGAGAGCGCCAGCGAATGAGCGAATCCCGCCGCGATAAACGAGCGCTTAATTTCGCCCATTAAAGGCTTTTCGTAACTTTCGCCGTCCGCGAAATAATCAAACGATCGTTCGGCAAAATACGCGACTACGACAAAAAATAAAACGGCTAAAACCGCGATAAGCGCGATCGACTTGCGCGACTTTTTCGCGTTGGTTTGCGGCGTTTCATTTTCCACGTTTTTATCCTTTTGCGGCGTTGTTTGTTTTAACGATCGAACAAAAGCGCGGGCGTAAAAACGTTGCGATCGTCGTTGTCGCCCAAACCAAGTTGCCCGTAAAGGTTATTTCCCGTCGCGTAAAGTTTGCCAAGCTCGTCAATCGCAAAAGAGCGTCCGTCGCTCCTCGCGATCGCCATGATCTTTTTATCGCTTAAGGAGGGAACAAGCGTCCAGACTTCGCGCGCGTTTTCGTCGCCCAAACCTAGCTGACCGTAGCGATTGTATCCCGCCGCGTAGAATTTGCCTTCGCTGTCGATAACAAAAGAGTCCGTCATCGCTACGATTTTTTTACCCTCTAGCGACGAAACGGGCGCGAAGGTTTCGCGATCGTAGCTATCGTCCGCGCCAAGCTTGCCCGCGCTACTTGCTCCCGCCGCGTAAACTTTGCCGTTTTTGTCAAGCGCCAGCGAGTAATCATCGCCCGCCGCGATCGCTACGATTTTCTTGCCCTCAAGCGACGAAACGGGCGTGAAACTATTGCGATCGTTTCCAAATCCGCTATCGCCCAAACCAAGCTCGCCGTATTCGTTCAAACCCGTCGCGTAAACTTTGCCTTCGCTATCAAGCGTTAAAGAGTGATATTTGCCCGCCGCGATCGCTACAATCTTTTTACCCTCTAGCGACGGAACAAACGTCCAAGTTTTGCGATCTTTGTTGTCATCCAAACCAAGCCGACCGTCTTCGTTCCCTCCCGTAGCATAGACTTTACCCTCGTTATCTAACGCCAGCGAATGATAGTCGCCCGCCGAGATTGCAATAATCTTTTTGTCGCTTAAAGGATGGACAAACGTAAAGGTTTTGCGATCGCTTATATCATTCATATCGCTCAAACCTAGCTCTTTGTAGTTACTCCCCGCCGCGTAAACTTTGCCGTTTTTGTCAAGCGCCAACGAGTGATGGTCGCCCGCCGCAACCGCGACGATTTTTTTACCCTCTAGCGACGGAACAAACGTCCAAGTTTTGCGATTTTTGTTGTCATCCAAACCAAGTTGCCCTCTTTCGTTTTTCCCCGTCGCGTAAACGGCGCCGTTTGCGTCCAGCGCCAACGAGTGATAGTCGCCCGCCGCAACCGCGACAATACGTTTATCGCTCGGCGAGATTTTGACGGCGCTTTGAGCGCTAAACGACGGTACAAGCGTAAAGGTCGCGATAGCGGCTTCATCGCCCATGCCAAGCCGACCCGCTTTGCTGTTTCCCGTCGCGTAAACTTTGCCTTCGCTTGAAAGCGCCAGCGAGTGTTCTCCGCCGCCCGCAACCGCGACAATCTTTTTATCTTTTAACGATGAAACGGTCATAAAACTTTTGCGATTGTCGTAGTCGCCCAAACCAAGCTGACCGTTAGCGTTTGCTCCCGTCGCGCAAACCCCGCCGTCGCTATCAAGCGCCAACGAATGGTATTCGCCCGCCGCGATCGCTACGATTTGTTTCTCATCGGGCAAAGAGACAAGCGTCCAGATTTCGCGCCAAGTTGCGCCGCCTAATCCGGACTGACCGTAGTAGTTATATCCCGTCGCGTAAACGGCGCCGTTTACGTCCAGCGCCAGCGAGTGTTTGACGCCCGCCGATATGGCGATAACTTTTTTACCCTCAAGCGACTTAACAAACGTCCAAGTTTTGCGAAGGTCGCGATCGCCCAAACCAAGCTGACCGTCGTCGTTACGCCCCGTCGCGTAAACTTTGCCGTCGCTATCAAGCGCCAACGAGTGATCGTCGCCCGCCGCGACTGCGACGATCTTTTTATCCTCAAGCGACTCGACAAACGTCCAAGTTTTGCGAAGGTCGCTATCGCCTAAACCAAGCTGACCGTCGTTGTTCCTTCCGGTCGCGTACACTTTTCCGTCCGCGTCAAGCGTTAAAGAGTGATATTTGCCCGCCGCAATCGCGACGATTTTTCTGCCCTCCAAAGACGAAACAAGCGTAAAGACGTTGCGACTGTTTTCGTCTCCGCTATCGCCCAAACCTAGCTGACCATATCTGTTATTTCCCGCCGCGTAAACTATTCCGTCGTTACTTAGCGCCAACGAGTAATAACTGCCAGCGGCGATCGCGACGATTTTTTTACCCTCTAGCGAATCGACAAGCGTAAAAGATTTGCGATCGGCTTCCCATCCGTTGTCGCCCAAACCGAGTTGCCCGAAGTAGCTAGTTCCCACCGCGTAAACTTTGCCCTCGCCATCAAGCGCCAGCGAATGATAATTGCTTGCGGAGATCGCGACGATTGGAGGTTTGTTTTCGTTTGGCGTTTGCGCGTTAGGCGCGAAGTAAGCGATCGCGGCGATAATTAGCGCGACTAAAGCCGCGACGATCGCGATTGCGGAATACGCGGTTTCGCGGCTGTTTCGCGGCGTTTCATTTGGCGACATTGAAAATCCTTGCGAATGAATTAAGTACGCATATTAGCGCCGCTCGATTTAAGCGTTAATCTTTTGCGGGCAAAACGACGGGCGTAAAAGTTTTGCGATTGTCGTTGTCGCCCAATCCGAGTCGCCCGTAATTATTAGCGCCAGCCGCGTAAATTTTATTGTCGCTATCAAGCGCCAAAGAGTGATGATCTCCCGCCGCAACCCGCGCGATTTTTTTATCTTTTAGCAAATAAACAAACGCGAATGTTTTGCGGGCGGCGTAATATCCGCTGTCGCCAAATCCTAACTGTCCGAAATCGTTCGCTCCCGCCGCGTAAATTTTGCCGCCCGTATCAAGCGCGAAAGAGTGAAAAGCGCCAGCCGCGATCTCGGTTATATTCGCGTCGTTTAACGACGAAACAAGCGCGAATGTTTTGCGATCGTCTATATCGCCCAAACCCAATTGGCTTTTATTATTAGATCCCGTCGCGTAAACTTTGCCGTCCGAATCAAGCGCCAGCGAATGAGCGTCGCCCGACGCGATTGCGACGATTTTTTTACCCTCTAACGAATCGACAAGCGTAAAAGATCTGCGATCGGCTTTATCGCCCAAACCTAGCTGACCGAATCCGTTGCGCCCCGCCGCGTAAATAGCGCCAACCTTATTAAGCGCCACGACGTGCGCGTAACCCGACGCGATCGCCGTAACGTTTTTGTCGCTCAAAGACGAAACAAGCGCGAAGGCGTAACGATTGTCTTTGTCGCCCGTTCCAAGCTGACCGTAGCCGTTATATCCAGCGGCGTAAACATTTCCGTCGCTATCGATAGCAAAAGAGTCGTCGTCGCCCGCCGCGATCGCCGTAATGTTTTTGTCCCTTAGCGAATCGACAAGCGCAAACGTCTCGCGGTTGGTTTCGTCGCCCAAACCAAGTTGTCCGTAGCCGTTGCGCCCCGCCGCGTAAACGTGTCCGCCGCTATCAAGCGCCAGCGAATGAGCGTCGCCCGCCGCGACCGCGACAATGGCGCTTAAACTTTCGACTTCCGTAAAAACGTCGCGATTGTCTTTGTCGCCCGTTCCAAGCTGACCAAACTCGTTATTTCCCGTCGCGTAAACAACGCCGTCGCCGTCGATGATAAAAGAGTGATATTTGCCCGCCGCGACGATTGGCGGTTTGCCTTCGTCGTCAAAAAAATTTCCGTAGCCGATAAGGTAACCGATCGCGCCGATAAATGCCGCGACCAACAACGCGGTTAGTTTGCGCGATTTTTTGGCGCGTTTTTGGCGCGCTTGGTTTGGCAAGGGCGACGGCATCAAGCAATCCTTGCGATGAATTAGCAAATGTTAGCGCCGATTGGTTTAGCGATCAAACAAAAGCAAGCGCAAAAAATACGCAACTCATCCACTCGGTTTTGCTATAGTTCGCGCCTAGAAGCGATCTCGCGAAGCCAAGTTTAGCCAACGCAAACAATCGCGGCGTTTATTTGACGCGCAAATCGTTAGCGATCGGGCAAAGTTATGGGCGTGAAAACGCGGCGATTATCCGCGTCGCCAACTCCAAGCTGACCGTAGCCGCTATAGCCCGTCGCGTAGATTTTGCCGTCGCTATCCAGCGCCAACGAATGAGAGCCGCCCGCCGCGATCGCTATAATATTTTGAACGCCACTCGACAAAGCAAGCTGAAACTTGTAGCTGTCGTCGTCGCCCAAACCAAGCTGACCAAACTCGTTATTTCCCGCCGCGGAGACGTTTCCGTCGCTATCAAGCGCCAACAAATAACCGTCGCCCGCCGCGATCGCCGCGATTTTTTTATCGTTAAACAATTTAACTGGCGCAAAAACATTAAATACGATATTCTCGCCCAAGCTAAGCTGACCGAGATAATTATCGCCCGCTCCGTAAACTCTGCCGTCCTCGTCTAACGCAAACGACTGCCTTATGGCCGCGATCGCGACGATTTTTTTGCCCTTAAACGATGAAACAAGCTGAAAATTATCTGTTTCGTCGTCGCCCAAACCAATCTCTCCATACTCGTTTGAGCCCGCCGCGTAAAGCCTGCCAAATTTGTCCAGCGCAAACGAATGAGCGCCGCTCGCCGAGATCGCCGCGATTTTTTTGCCTTCAAGCGACGAAACAAGCGCGAAACTTGCGCGATTAACTTTGTCGCCCAAGCCAAGCTGACCGCCGCCGT
Source organism: Helicobacteraceae bacterium (assembly GCA_031276985.1). GTDB lineage: Bacteria > Campylobacterota > Campylobacteria > Campylobacterales > SZUA-545 > JAIRNH01. The sequence continues at coordinate 22,006 of JAISMA010000189.1, forward strand.
TATCGCCCGCCGCGTAAACTTTGCCGTCAATATCCAGCGCCAGCGAATGATCGTCGCCCGCCGAGATCGCGACGATTTTTTTGTCGCTAAAGGGCGAAACAAGCGTAAAAATATCTCGATTTTTTGTGTCGCCTAAACCAAGCTGTCCGTATTTATTCTCGCCCGTCGCGTAAACCTTGCCGTCCGAATCAAGCGCCAAAGAGTGCATCCAAGTCGCCGCGATCGCTACGACGTTTTTATCGCTAAAAGGCGGAACAAGCGTCCAAGCGTCGCGATCGATTTTGTCGCCCAAGCCAAGTTTGCCTTCTTTGTTTGTCCCCGTCGCGTAAAGTTTGCCGTCAATGTCCAGCGCGAAAGAGTGATGATTGCCCGCCGCGATAATCGGGCGTATGCTTTCGTTTGCGTTTTTGTAACCGACAAAATAGGCGATTGCGGCGATAATTAGCGCGACTACAACCGCGACTCCCGCGATCTCCTCGCGTCTGTTTTGCGGCGCTTTTGGCGTTTCATCTTGCGACATTTTTTCCCTTTATTTTAGTTAACGATCGCTCAAAATTACGGGCGTGAAAACATTGCGATCTTTCGCGTCGCTCAAACCTAACTGACCGACAAAGTTCCGCCCCGCCGCGTAAATTTTGCCGTCCGTATCCAGCGCTAGCGAGTGAAAATAGCCCGCCGCGATCGCGACGATTTTTCTACCCTCCAAAGACGAAACAAGCGTCCAAGTTTTGCGCTCGTCCGTATCGCCTAAACCAAGTCGACCGTATTCGTTGTCGCCCGTCGCGTAAACAGCGCCGTTTGCGTCAATCGCCAGCGAATACTGGTAACCTGCCGCGATCGCGACGATTTTTTTGTCCGCAAGAGACGAAACAAGCGCGAAACTTGCGCGGTTAGCGCGGTCGCCCAAGCCAAGTTTTCCGTTGCCGTTAAAGCCCGTCGCGTAAACCTTGCAGTTTTCATCAAGCGCCAAAGAATGCGACCAACTCCCCGCGATTGCGACGATTTTTCTGTCGCTAAAGGGCGGAACAGGCGTCCAAGTTTTGCGCGGACTTGTATCGCCTAAACCTAGCTGACCTTCGTTGTTTGATCCTATCGCGTAAATTTTGCCGTCAATGTCCAGCGCCAAAGAGTGATGATCGCCCGCCGCGATCGCTACGATTTTCTTGTCGCTAAAGGGCGGAATAAGCGTAAAAGTATCGCAATAGGGCGGAATAAGCGAAAAAGGATCGCGACACGCCGTATCGCCCAAACCTAGCCGTCCAATATCGCCCGCCGCGTAAAGTTTGCCGTCGCTATCCAGCGCCAAAGAGTAATGATCGCCCGTTGCGACCGCGACGATTGTTTTACCGCGCAAAGATTTAACGCGCGTAAAGCCCAAACGATCGGCTTGCTCTTTGCGCCTGAAGAAAAACCTAAAAATCGAAGCGTCGTTTTTGCGTTGGTACTCCTCGCCGCTTATCCCAAGTCCTAGCTGACCGCTAAAGTTGTATCCCGCCGCGTAAACAGCGCCGTCGCTAGAAAGCGCCAGCGAATGATCGCCGCTTGTCGCAATCCGCGCGATTTTTTTGTCGCTCTTGACGGGCATAAAGGCATTGCGATCGGTTCTGTCGCCAAAACCTAGCTGACCTTTGAAATTATGCCCCGTAGCGTAGAGTTTGCCGTCTTCGTCAATCGCAAACGAATGCTCTTCGCCCGCCGCGACAATCGAAAACCTGTTTGCGTTTTTGGAAGCCGCCGCGCAATCGACGGCGAAAAACATTGCGGCTAAAGCCGCGAGAAAAGCGAATGGTTTGCGCGGGTTTTTCGATTGATTTTGCGGCATTTTTTCCCTTTATTTTAATTAGCGATCTAGCAAAATTACGGGCATGAAAACGCGGCGAGCGTTCGCGTAGCCAGCTTCTATGTCCGCGTCGCCCAAACCAAGCTGACCGTATCTATTTGATCCAGCCGCGTAAACTTTGCCGTCCGCGCCAAGCGCAAGCGAATGCATACCGCCCGCCGCAACTTGCGTAATGTTTTTGTCCGCAAGAGAGAAAACGGGCGCAAATTCGGCGCAATAGACAATGTAGCCCTCGCTATCTATCCCCAGAGATCGCTCGTAGCGCGGCGCGACCTCGACGATTTTCCTGCCCTCAAAATAGGAAACAAGCGTAAATTCATCGCGGTAGTTCGCGCCTTCCAAACCCAGCTGACCTTGTTCGTTATATCCCGCCGCGTAAACTTTGCCGTCCGCGTCCAGCGCCAGCGAATGCGAGCCGCCCGCCGCAACTTGCGTAATGTTTTTGTCCACAAGAGAGGAAACTATCTTGAAAACCTCTTGTTGATCTTCGCGTTTGCCATCGCCTAATCTACCGCTGCCGTTATTACCTGTCGCGTAAAGTTTGCCGTTTGAATCAATCGCAAACGAATGAGATTCGCCTGCCGCGATCGCGACGATTTTTTTGTCCGCAAGAGACGAAACAAGCGCGAAACTTGCGCGGTTAGCGTGGTCGCCCAAACCTAGCTGTCCGCCGTTGTTAAGTCCAATTCCGTAAACTTTGCCTTCAATATCCAGCGCCAGCAAATGCCCCTCGCCCACCGCGATTGCGACGATTTTTTTATCGCGCAAATCGGCGACGCGCCCGAAAGCGTTTATGTCGCGTTTATCCGCGCCGCTCGCGTAAAGCCTGCCGTCCGCGCCAAGCGCCCAAGAGCCAAATTGACCAGCGGCTACGGCGACAATCTTTTTGCCCTTGAGCGACAAAGCGGGCGTGAAAGGTTGATTTCTTTGCGGCATGCTCCATTCCGCCACGCGAGAATCCGCGCGAGGATACAGAGGAGGAAAGTAACCGCCCGCCGTATAAACCCTGCCGTC
>JAISMA010000211.1 GCA_031276985.1 Helicobacteraceae bacterium
TCCTGTTGCGAAAGCGTGGCTACGTTGTCGAGAAAATAGCGCTTTATCGCGTCCGCCGCGCCTTTTTTGTCGCGGTGCGCGCCCACGATCGGCTCGGCGATAATATCGTCGATTAAGCCATAGTTAAGTAAAGCGTCGGGCGTGATCTTTAACGCTTTTGTCGCCGCTTCCGCTTTTTCTGGATCGTTCCACAAGATCGCCGCGCACCCTTCGGGCGAAATAACGCTGAAAACCGAATAACTTAGCATTGCTAAACGATCCGCCACGCCAATCGCCAAAGCGCCGCCGCTCCCGCCCTCGCCTATTACGACGCTGATCGTAACCGATTGCGCGTCGCTAAGCTCGTAGAGGTTTCGCGCGATCGCCTCGCTCTGCCCGCGCTCTTCCGCGCCAATGCCCGGATATGCTCCCGGCGTGTCGACCAGCATTAAAATCGGCAGATCAAACTTCTCGGCAAACCGCGCCGCTCTTAGCGCTTTGCGATAGCCTTCGGGGTGCGGCATGCCGAAATTGCGGGCGATTTTGGTCTTTGTGCCGCGCCCTTTTTCCTCGCCGATCACCACGCACGCCACGCCCTCTATTTCGCCCGCGAAGCAGACGATCGCCGCGTCGTCTTTGAAGCGGCGATCGCCGTGAAGTTCGTGCGCGTTGTCCAATATTAGCTTGATGTAATCAAGCGCGTACGGGCGATCCTGATGACGGGCGAGCTGGAGTTTTTGATAATCGCTAAGGTTGCCGTAGGCTTTTGAAATGGCTTTTTGCAGATCTTTTTCGTAGCTTAAAACAGCCTTTTCATCGTTGCGGATTTTGGCAAGCTCTAACTCTTCCTCGATCGATTTAAGCGGCTTTTCAAAATCCAGATAAAAAGGCAAACGTCAAACCTTTTTGAAAATAACCACGCCGTTTGTGCCGCCAAAACCGAAGCTGTTGCTCATCGCCGCTTCGATCTTCGCGTTTCTTGCGACGTTTGGAACGTAGTCCAAATCCAGATTATGCTCTACGTCGCGGTTTTCAAAATTGATCGTAGGCGGCAAAATGCCGCGCTCTAAGGCGCTAAGCGCGATCACCGCCTCGATTCCGCCCGCGCCGCCCAAACAATGTCCCGTCGCGCCTTTGGTGGAGCTGACGGGCGGTACGTTGCCGCCAAAAACTTTTTTAAGCGCGAGCGTTTCGTACCAATCGTTATAAACGGTGCTGGTGCCGTGCGCGTTAATGTAGCCGATCGTTACGCCGTTCGCGTTTTGATTCGCCATTTTTAGCGCGGCTCGCATTGCGCGGTATGCGCCCTCGCCTTCGGGCGCGGGGGTGGTTATGTGATTGGCGTCGCCGCTTTCGCCAAAACCAATCATCTCGGCGTATATTTTCGCGCCGCGTTTTTTGGCGCGTTCGTACTCTTCCAACACAAGCGCGCCGCCGCCCTCGCCTAGCACAAATCCGTCGCGATCGCGATCAAACGGGCGCGAGGCGCGTTGCGGATCGTCGTTGCGTGTGGACAAGGCGCGCATAGCGGCAAAACCGCCCACGCCAACTTCGCAGATCGCCGCTTCTGCCGCGATCGCCAGCATAACGTCCGCGCCGTCTAGCGCGATTGTTTTGTACGCTTCGCTAATTGCGTGCGTGCCCGCGGTGCAAGCGGTTACGCAGGCTAGATTTGGACCTTTTAACTTGTGTTCTATGCTGACGAAACCGCCAAGCATATTCGCAAGCGCGCTTGGGATGAAAAACGGCGATATACGTTTTGGTCCCTTTTCACCGCAGGCAATCGACTGCTCCTCGATCCTAGGCAATCCGCCAATTCCCGCCGCGGCGCTAACGCCAAAACGCTCGGATAGCTCCTCGTCGATCGTAAGCGCGCAGTCGGCAATCGCCTCTTTCGCGCACTTTAAGCCAAGCTGAATAAACCGATCGGCTTTTTTTATCTCTTTGGAATCCAGCACTTCGGCGGGATCGAAGTTTTTCACTTCCGCCGCGATCGTAACGCTTAAACGAGACGGATCGAATTGCGAAATCTTTTGTACGCCGCATTTGCCGTCGACAATCGCGTCAAACGAAGCGGCGCGATCGCCGCCCAAAGCGGTGATCATGCCAAGACCGGTAACTACAACCCGTCTCATGCTAAGCCTTCGGCTCTATTTCTTGAGATTTTCAATGTATTTGACTACGTCGCCTACAGTTTTAATCTTTTCGGCGTCTTCATCGGGAATCTCCACGTCGAATTTCTCTTCCAGCGCCATTACAAGCTCCACAACGTCGAGGCTGTCGGCGTTTAGATCCTCTACAAACCTAGAGCCTTCTTTAACCTCGTCTTCATGCACGTTCAATTGCTCTACCACAATCGCCTTAACATCGTCTAACAACGCCATTGTCATCACTCCTCTTGAAATTTTGTCCGCATTCTACAAAACGGGTTCTTAATGTTACATATAAAGCCCGCCGTTTACCTTTAGCGTTTCGCCCGTTATATAAGAAGACAGATCGCTAAGTAAAAAGGCGACGGCGTTCGCCGCCTCTTTTGCCTCGCCAAAGCGCCCTAGCGGAATGGCTTTGAAATAGCTCTCTTTGATTTCCAAAGAGAGCAAATCGGTCATATTGGTGGCGATGAAACCGGGCGCGACGCTGTTAAAACGCACGTTGCGGCTTGCGCCCTCTTTGGCGAAACTTTTGGTTAAAGCGATCATGCCGCCTTTGCTCGCCGCGTAATTTACCTGCCCCGCATTGCCCGTTTCGCCCACGATCGAGGCGATATTGACGATCGCGCCAAAGCGGGCTTTGCTCATCAGTTTAAGCGCCTCGCGGCAACCGATGAAGCAACTTTTAAGGTTTGCGTCGATCACCTGCATAAACTCGTCGGTTTTCATGCGGATCGCCAATTTGTCATTGGTGATTCCCGCGTTGTTGACCAGATAGCTTAAGCCGCCGTCGCAGTCGGCGATTGTCTTGATCGCGTCGGTAAACGCCGCTTCGTCGGTAGCGTCAAAACCGATAACGGCGGCTTTGCCTCCTTCGGCTTCGATAGCCGTTTTCAGATCGTCGGCTTCCTTTGCGCCGCTTCTGTAATTGATCCAC
>JAISMA010000231.1 GCA_031276985.1 Helicobacteraceae bacterium
GCGACTTTTCGCTCTGGGGCGAGCAGGATTCGTACTACTTCAAAGACGGATCGCACTATCGGCTTTTTGAAAAACTCGGCGCGCATTTGACGACGCGATCGGGCAAAAAAGGCGCGTATTTCGCCGTTTGGTCGCCAAACGCCAAATACGTCGGCGTAATCGGCGACTTCAACGACTATCGCGTCGGCGCGTCGCCTCTGAAACTGCGCGGCGACGGCAGCGGCGTGTGGGAAGGTTTCATCGAGGGCGCAAAAGAGGGCGAAAGCTACAAATACGACGTAGAAACATCTAGCGGCGCGAGGTTGCAAAAATCCGATCCATACGGCTTTTGGTGGGAAAAGCCGCCGCATAGCGCGACGAGAATCTACGCGCCGAAGTACAAATGGAACGATCGCGAGTGGCTACGCGATCGCGCCGCCAAAAACGCGCTGAACGCGCCGATGAGCGTTTATGAGATTCATTTGGGATCGTGGCGTTTTAACGCGGAGGAAAACCGCCCTTTGACCTACGCGGAATTAGCCGAACAACTGCCGAAATACCTAACCGAAATGGGCTACACGCACGCGGAGTTTCTGCCGCCGACGGAACACCCGTTTGACGGCAGTTGGGGTTATCAGTGCATTGGCTATTTCGCGCCGACTTCGCGTTTTGGAACGCCCGATGAATTCGCGTTTTTGATCGATTCTTTGCATCAGGCGGGCATAGGCGCGATCGTCGATTGGGTACCTTCGCATTTTGCGGTGGATATGCACGGGTTGGCAAACTTTGACGGCACGAATCTATACGAGCATACCGATCCGCGTCAGGGATTTCACCCGCAGTGGGGCAGCGCGATCTTTAATCACGGGCGCAACGAAGTCAAGGCGTTTTTGATCTCTTCCGCGCTCTTTTGGCTTGAAAAATACCACATTGACGGCATTCGCGTAGACGCGGTGGCGAGCATGCTCTATCTCGATTACGGCAGGCAAGAAGGCGAGTGGATTCCAAACGAGCATGGCGGCAAGGAGAATCTGCAGGCGGTGCGCTTTTTGCAGACGTTAAACGCGGTGGTTTATGAAAAATTCGGCGACTGCGCGATGATCGCCGAAGAAAGCACGGCGTGGTTTGGCGTAACCAAACCCACGTATATGGGCGGGCTTGGCTTTGGGCTGAAGTGGAATATGGGCTGGATGCACGATACGCTTAAATATCTTTCGCGCGATCCGTATTTTCGCCGTTTTCATCACGATCAGATTACTTTTAGCATTTGGTACGCTTTTCACGAAAACTTTATACTTTCCTTAAGCCACGACGAGGTGGTTCACATGAAAGGCAGTCTCATCGGCAAAATGCCGGGCGACGAATGGCGGCGGTTTGCCAATTTGCGTCTGCTGTTTGGTTTTATGTTCGCGCACCCGGGCAAAAAGCTAATGTTTATGGGCATGGAGTTTGGGCAGTACGCCGAATGGAATTACAAGCAAAGCCTTGATTGGCATTTGCTTCAATACGATTATCACCGCAATACGCAGAAGTTTATCGCCGATCTTAACCGCCTGTACCGATCGCAAAAGGCGTTGTATGAGCGCGATTTCGATCAAGGAGGCTTCGAGTGGATCGATTCAAGCGATTCGTCGCAAAGCGTTATTAGTTTTTTGCGCCGCGCCGATGGCGGCGAAGCGTTGCTGATCGCGTGCAATTTCACGCCCGTTCCGCGTTATGATTACCGTCTTGGCGTTCCGATAGGCGGCGAATGGACGGAGATTTTCAACTCGGACGCAAGCGATTACGGCGGAAGCGGCGTAGGCAATATGGGGCGCGTATTCGCGGACAATTACGGCGCGCACGGCAGGGAGTTTAGCCTTTCGATCGCGCTCGCGCCGCTATCCGTGATGATTTTCAAGCCAATTGGCGCTTAAGTGGCTTTCATCAAAGCGCGGCGCAGATATTTTTAGGCACAATACGCGCTTTCATAAATCTATTATTTTAAGAGGTTGCCTTGAAATCCAAAACGCGCCATTCGTTAGTCGTTTTTATTTTGATCGCTTTGTTTGGAATCGCGCTTTCGCTGATAACCGCGCGTTTTGAAGAGGCAAATCATTCCCGCGAGGCGCTAATAACCGCGATCGATCAACAGATCGCGCTGGTCAAAGAGCCGCAAAAAGAGGCGTTGCTAATCGGCGCGGCGATCGGCGCAAACGACGGCGCTTTGGAAAAATCAATTAGCGCCGCAAACGATCATTACGCGCAAAAAATCGCGCCTTTCGTTTCGCCCGTCGAGTTTTCAAGCGAGGCGATCGACAAGTTGGAATCGGCTAAAAAAATATGGAACGCTTTGCAGGGTAGGGCAAAAGACATCGTAGCCGCGAAAGCTACAATCGCAAAAGAGAGCGAGACGTTTTTGCGGCTTGCGCCGCAGCTAAAAGTAGCCACGCAGGAGCTTTCGCAAATGATGGAAACTAGGCGCGTCGCGCCGCAAATGGCGCAGGACGCCAAAAAACAGGTCGATCTTTCGGAGCGATTGACGTTTCTTGCCGCCGCGTATTTAGCCGACGGCTCAAACGCGCGTTACGAGGAGCTTTCCCGCGCAATCAACGCCTATTCGCAAACGCTTTACGGCTTTTCAAACGCGGAGAATATGCAGGCGCCGGTTTTGGCGCTTGTCGGCACAAACCAACTGTTTTGGAAAAGTTATCAAGAGTCGCTGACTAAAGCGATCGAAAACAGAAAACAGACGATCAAAAATACTATGGAAATATATCAAGAAACCAACGCGCTTGTCGCGGCGCTTAACGCGGCTAAAACGGAGATCGCAAACTCAAATCAATCTTTTTTGTCGCTTATGCGCGGTTCGCAGATTGCGCTCGCGCTTTTGATCGCCGCGGCGATCGGATACGCGCTTTGTCTGTTTATGCCCTTTCGCAAAGAACCGCAAATGGCCAGAGCGCCGCAAAATTTGCGTAAAAAAGAGTTTCTCGACGAGGAGAGCCGCGCTTTTCTTGATAACGCCGTAAAATAGGCGTTTTTAACGTTAAATAACGGGCAAAACGGACTTATTCGACGTTTAAGGTTGCGACGTTTGCGAATATCAAGCAAATTTATTACGGTTATTGTAGAGTATAATTACGATGAAACAATTTTATATCGAACTAGGATGACGTTATGGTTTACGGCAAATATAGCGCAAGCGGCAATGATTTCATCATAATGACGGCGTTTAAGAGCCTCGATCGAAGCAAGTTAGCCAAAAAGTTGTGCGATCGCCGCTACGGAATCGGAGCGGACGGGCTAATCGCGCTGTTGCCGCGCGAGGGCTACGATTTTCAGTGGGAGTTTTACAACGCGGACGGCTCTGTCGCCGCAATGTGCGGAAACGGAGCGCGGGCGGCGGCTTTATACGCTTATCACAACGCGCTGGCGGGATTAAAACAGCGGTTTTTGACGGGCGCGGGCGCGATTTCAGCCGAAATAAAGGCAAACGGAACGGTCGAAGCGCAATTAACCGAGCATAAAATTTTACGCGACGAGATCAAAGAATACGGCGCGACTTGGCGGTTAATCGACGCGGGCGTGCCGCATTTAACGACAAACGGCAGATTGGCTATTTTCGATCGCCTGCCATTAAGCGATCTAAGGCGCAAATACGACGCAAACGTAAGCGTCTATTCGTTGCGAAACCGCGCGATTAGAGTCCGCACCTTTGAGCGCGGTTTGGAAAGCGAAACGCAAGCGTGCGGAACGGGCATGGCGGCGTGCTTTATCTCCGCGTTTGAGATGAAAAAAATCGCTACGCCATGTATCGTTTATCCAAAAAGCGGCGAAAAAGTAACGCTTTCGATCGTCGATAATCGCGTTCGCATAAAAGGCAAAGTATTCAAGCTGTTTGACGCGCGATTCAACGGCGATCTATAATCGTTTTTTTTGCGCGAAAAGCGGCGCGTTTGCCGATAATCGCGTTTGTGTGATTGCTTGCGATCGCCGCGCGTTTTGTTTCTTTTCGCAAACGCTTAAATATCGGCTTGCTTCAAAGCGGCGATCAGCTTCGCTTCAAAGGCGGCGCGATCTATCTGCGTAGGGCGATCGGCGCGTTGGCGTTGTCCCCACATCGGCTCCGGAAAATGGCTGTCGTCTTCAAAACGCGCCATAATATGAATATGAACTCGCGCCAATCGATTTCCAAACGAAGCGACGTTGATTTTATCTGGCTTATAATGTTCGCGCATCGTCCTTTCGCAAATCAAAACCGCGCTCCACAGATCGGCAAGCGTCCGTTCGGAGCAGTCGGTAAGCTCTTTGCGAGGTTCGGCGGCGAATATTTTCAGCCAAGGGATCGTAGCTTCATGCCACTCTATATAAAGGTTTTTGCCGTTGAAAAACATTAACGCTCCTTTAAGCGGATTATACGCGATCAGCGACGATATTCTTACGCCGCGCAAAAGCGTATTGACGCAAGCCGAAGCCGTATTGCGCGGCGGCGCGAAATTGTTTCAGTTGCGCGAAAAGTTTTCAAGCGACAAGGAATTAGCGCCGCTTGTCGAATCTTTGCGTCGGTTGTGCGATTTTTACGGCGCGAAACTAATTATAAACGATCGAATCAATCTTGCCAAAAACGCGGACGGCGTTCATATAGGCGCAAGCGATCGCGCGCTTTGCGAGGCGCGATCGGCTCTTGGCGACGACGCGATTATCGGCGTTTCGTGCTACGGCGATCTAAATCGCGCTATCGCGGCGCAAAACGGCGGCGCGAGTTACGTCTCGTTCGGCGCGTGTTTCAAGTCGGCGACAAAACCAAACGCGCCCATTATCGATCGCGCCGTTTTTGGCGAGGCGAAAAAGATTCTGCGCTTGCCCGTCTGCGCGATCGGCGGCATTAACGCGCAAAATGCGGCGTCGCTAATAGGGCAGGGCGTCGATATGATAGCCGTCGTAAGCGATCTGTGGCGCTCAAACAATCCGCAAAAGCAAGCCGAAGCGTTTATCGCGCTTGGGCTATAAAACCTTTCGCGGACTTTATTTTGCGCGTTTAGTTACAATTGCGACAAGGAGAAAACAATGGCGTACGTCAACGAAGAGATATCAGACAAAGATTGGGAAGAATACGAGCGTATAGTAGCCGCTAAACGTTTTCGGGGGGGAGGGGGCAATCGCGATTGGACAATAGACAGAGAGAGAGAGATTTGGTTTAAGGTATATGAAAGATGGACGGATATAGAGGATGACGGCAAGGAAACCCGCACGCTCTGGGACTTCTACTGGAAAGGGGTTTATGTGCCGGCAGAAACAAAAAGACTTAAAATGATTCCGTACAACACAAATAACGGCGTATATTACGCCTATATAAAAATCTTAGAAATTGAAATCCCAAAAAACGCACAACAACATAAATCCGAAATCTTAAAAGAGCTAAAAGCTGCTCTTGAGGCTTCTTTTGTTGGTCTTGGCATTTATGCTTACGGCGGCGATTTGAAATCCTGCAAAGTCGATCTTGAATACGAAGGAGCGCTAGTATTTTGAATCAAGCGCGATCGATCTTGCTTGGGCAAAGTAGACCTTGAATACGAAGGAGCGCTAGTATAACGCTAATTGCGAATGTCCTAAATACTCCCCCCTTCGCGATTGGGCGACTACGCGCAGAACGACAATCTAATAATTGTATGGTTTAACGCAATCCGAAACGATCGCGCTTTGCGTCATTCTGCGCGTAGTCGTAGAATCCAAAAACAAAAAGCCAAAGCCTTCACGTTTGGCGGTTAATCCGCAATCGCTCTCGTCATTCCCGCGCCCTTCCGTCATTCTGCGCGTAGTCGCAGAATCCAAAAACAAAAAGCCAAAGCGTTTACGTTTGGCGGTTAATCCGCGATCGCTCTCGTCATTCCCGCGCCCTTCTGTCATTCTGCGCGTAGCCGCAGAATCCAAAAACAAAAAGCCAAAGCCTTTCGCATTGCCTCAATCCAACGCAACCGCCTTGCGTCATTCCCGCGCCCTTCTGTCATTCTGCGCGTAGCCGCAGAATCCAAAAACAAAAAGCCAAAGCGTTTCGCATTGCCTCAATCCAACGCAACCGCCTTGCGTAATTCCCGCGCCTTGCGTCATTCTGCGCGTAGTCGCAGAATCCAAAAACAAAAAGCCAAAGCGTTTCGCATTGCCTTAATCCAACGCAACCGCCTTGCGTCATACCCACGAAGGCGGGAATCCAAACATTGCGAAGCAATGACAAGCGCTTACAATTGGCGTTTGGCGTTTGAGTTACGAATGTCCTAAATGCTAGATTCTGCGACTTCGCGCAGAATGACAAGAAACATTTGCTTCGCGGGAATGGCGGCATAGGTTAAACTTTCGCAAAAATGAAAGCAAAAACAACAATCGGATCGCATAAAACCCACGCGATCGCTCCCGTCATTCCCGCGACGAAGCGCATATCGCGGAGGAGGGTGGAAAGCTATTTCTTGGGCGATCAAAAGGCTATCGGGCGTTTATGTCGACGCTTTTGCGGCGGTTTCGCCCGCTTCGTAGGCTTTGAGATTCACGTCCAGCAGTTTTGGCGGCACGCGCGATCTCATCGCTTCTATTACTTCGTTTCGATTTAGACATTTTGTCAAACAAACGGTGATCGCCAAAGCCACGACGCTTTGCGTTACCACGTT
>JAISMA010000049.1 GCA_031276985.1 Helicobacteraceae bacterium
ATGTTATAGCCCGCGTCGACGTAGTGTATTTCGCCCGTAACGCCGCTTGAAAGATCGCTTAAAAGGTACATTGCGGCGTTTCCCACCTGATCGATCGTTACGTTTGCGCGTAGCGGCGCGTTCGCCTCGTTCCATTTCATGATCATTCTAAAATCGCCGATACCCGAAGCGGCTAACGTGCGAATCGGTCCCGCGCTAATCGCGTTGACGCGAATGCCTTCCGCGCCCAAATCAGCCGCCAAATAGCGCACGCTGGATTCTAGCGCCGCTTTCGCCACGCCCATCACGTTGTAGTGCGGAACGACGGCGATCGCGCCCATATATGTCAGCGTCAGAATCGAGGCGTTTTTGTTGAACGCGGGCAACAGCCGACCAACCGTTTCGATCAGGCTGTAAACCGAAGTCTGCATAGCGACGTTAAACGCCTCCTTGCTCGTGTCGATAAACCGCCCGTCAAGCGCCTCTTTTGGCGCGTACGCGACGGCATGCACGAGAAAATCGATCTTGCCGAAATCGCGCTCGATCTTTTCGCGCGCGGACTCGATCTCTTCGGGCGCGCCCACGTCTAGTCGATAGACGTGTTTGCATTCAAGCTCTTCGGCGATCGGGCGCACGCGCTTTTCCAACTGCTCGTTGAAATAGGTCAGCGCGAATTCGCCGCCTTGATTTTTGATCGCCTTAGCGATTCCGTACGCGATCGACTTGTTGTTCGCCACGCCGATAATAAGTCCCTTTTTGCCGCGCATAATCATATTTTCAGTCCTTTTTAAGTTTATTTGCTATCTCTAAAAGCGCGCAAAAGCGCTCGCTAACCCAGCTCGTCGTGCCGACAAGCGCTCCGTCTACGTTTTCCAGCGACAAAATCTCGCCCGCGTTTTCCGTTTTGACGCTGCCGCCGTAAAGTAGCGGTTTGTCGCAAACGCGCCTGATCGCGCCATGCACGGCGAGAATATCCTCGCTCGCGGCGGTTTTGCCCGTGCCGATCGCCCAAACGGGTTCGTAAGCCAAAATAAGACGATCGTAACTAAGATCGATTCCATCAAGTTGCCGCTCGATATAGGTCATCACCGCGTCGAAGCCCGCCTCCTTGATTTCGGGCGGTTCGCCCACGCAAAAGAAAATCTCGTAATCAAGCCCCGCGAAATAGTCGAATTTGCGCTTGACAAGATCCAGCCCTTCGCCCAAAATGTGGCGGCGCTCGCTGTGTCCGATTAGTAGAGCGCGGATACCAAATTCGTCGAGTTGCTGCGATCCTATTTCGCCCGTAAAAGAGCCGCTTTCGGCGGGATAGGCGTTTTGCGCGCCCACTACGACGGCGCTTCTTGATTCGCATAGCGCGGTGGCGGGCGGAAAAACAAAAACGCGATCGCGCGCGCCGCTTTTGTCGATGAAATCGCTCGTCGCGTCAAGATAGTTTTTTACGCCCGCTCTCGTGTGGTTTGTTTTAAGATTGGCGGCGATAATCATACTTCCTCCTTAATCTCCAGCGCTTTAACGCCGGGCAGAATCTTGCCCTCTAAAAGCTCCAGCGACGCGCCGCCGCCCGTAGAGATAAAGGTCATCTCGTCCGCGTCGTCCGCTCGCTGTACCACGTCCGCCGTGTCGCCGCCGCCTACGATCTTCGTCGCGTGGCTTTCGGCTATGCGGTGCGAAATCTTAAAGCTGCCTTTGGCGAATTTATCAATTTCAAAAACGCCCATCGGACCGTTCCAAAGTATCGTTTGCGCGCCGTCTAACGCCTCTCGAAACAGCCGCGTCGTCGCGGGTCCAATGTCCAAACCCTTCCAACCAAACGGAATCTCTTTCGTCGTCGTGTAGATCGTTACGGCGTTCGCGTCGATCGATTGGGCGCACACAACGTCGACGGGCAGATAGAACTTGACGTTGCGCTTTTTCGCCTCGTCCATAATGCGAAGCGCGTCGGGTATCAGCTCGTCTTCCACAAGCGAATCGCCCACCTGTTCGCCCAGCGCTTTGAGAAACGTAAACGCCATGCCGCCGCCTACGATCATCTTATCCACCTTTTGCAACAGGTTTTCAAGCGCCTGAAGTTTGCCTGAAACTTTGCTGCCGCCGATTACGGCGATAAACGGGCGCGTCGGGTGTTGCAACGTGCGATCGAAAAAGTTGATCTCTTTGTTGAGCAAAAATCCCGCCGCTTTGGAATCGTCGGCGAAAAAATTGGTGATCGCTTCCACCGAAGCGTGGGCGCGGTGGCTTACGCCAAAAGCGTCGTTGATGTAAATCTCCGCCATATCGGCTAACTTTTTGGCGAATTCGTCGTCGTTTTTCGTTTCGCCCTTTTCAAAGCGCAGGTTTTCCAGTAGCAGAATCTCGCCGCTTTTTAGCGCTTTGGATTTGCCCGCCGCGTCCGCGCCAATCACGTCGGCGGACAAAATCACGTCGCGCTTTAACAGCGTTTGAAGTCGTTTGGCTATTGGCGCAAGCGTGTATTTCGCGTCAAATTCGCCCTTTGGTCGCCCGTTGTGGCTGGCTAATATAACCGCGCAGTTGTGATCGACGCAGTAGTTGATTGTCGCCAAAGCCGATCGGATTCGGCGATCGTCGGTAATGTTGCCAAACTCGTCTTGCGGCACGTTAAAATCGCAGCGGATAAAAACCTTTTTGCCCGCGATCTCAATATCTTTAATGGTTCTAAGCGTCATAGCAAGCGCTCCTTTTGAATTATATTTTCGCAAACTCCAGCATGCGCGCCGCGAAGCCGATCTCGTTGTCGTGCCACGCGCATACGCAAGCAAGCCTATCGAGGCACAGCGTGAGATTCGTATCGACGATCGCGCTTGCCGTAGAGCCGATTATATCCGTAGAGACTTTATAGTCGCTTGTTACGGAAAGAGCGGCGTTTTGCGATCGCGTAAAAGCGGCGTTGATTGCCTCGTCGCTCGCGGCGTTTTTCAGCGCGAAAACCGCCTGCATCATCGAAACGTTCGGCGCGGGTATTCTAAGCCCGATCGCGGCGGCTTTATTCGCGTAAGTCGGATCGTACCTGATTAGATTTTTCGCCGCGCTCGTAACGACGGGGATAATGTTGATCGCGCTTGCCCTGCCCCTGCGCCGATCGTCGTTTCGCCCGTCCAAAACGCGCTGATCGCTCGTGTAGCTGTGAATCGACGTCGCCAAAACCGCCGCCACGCCGAAATGATCGTTCATAACGTTTGACATTGCGTAAAGCGCGTTTGCCGTACAGCTTCCCGCGCTCACGATTGCGGCTTCCGGTTTGCTTAAGGGCGGCGCGATCGCCACAGATTCGTCGGCGCTTAGCGCGGAGATGACGACCCGTTTCGCGCCGCGATCAAGATAGGCTTCAAGCTCGCGATGCGCGGTAAAAACGCCCGTGCAATCCAAAACGACTTCCGCGCCGTCAAAATCGCACTCTTGCGGCGTTTGCGCGCAGGAAAATTTAACGCCGCTTAGATCGGCTTTGAAACCGCCATGAACGGAATCGCGCTCAAGCAGATAGGTTTGCGCGGCGCGATCGGCTAGGTCGTTGACGGCGATTAGCCTATGCGCTTGCGATCGCAAAATCATTCTCGCGCACGCCCTGCCAATGCGCCCAAATCCGTTAATCGCGATCGTAGCCAAACCCAAGCTCCAAGCCAAAATAAAAGGGCGAATTGTAGCGCATTTGGCTATACTTCGCGCTTTATGTCGCAAAAAGGAATGGTTTGAATTTACATGAAAGATTAGAGGCGATCGCCAATGTTTTGGATCAAAACAAAGCCGAGCGCGTAGAGAAATTCGATTTGGAAAACAGCGATTATATGGTCGGCGGAGTCGTTGTGGCATCCGCGCTTGCCGATCGGCACTTAACCGCGCTGGTCGATCATTTGAAAACGGCGTTAAAGCCGCTTGGCGAGGAGTTTTTACACGCGGACGTAAGCGACGAGTGGGCGGCGATTGATCTAGGCGATATATTGGTGCATATTATGAGCGACAAAGCGCGCGATCGCTACAACTTGGAGGCTTTTTTGGACGAGTTCAAAAGGCGCAAAACGGCTAGAGCATAATCTTTTCGTTTCTATAATTCGCCGATCCTCGTTCCCGCGTATCCCTATGTCATACCCGCGAATCCATTGCGAAGCAAGCGTGATCGCGGAGGAAGGCGGGTATCCAAAAATCGCGTAGCGATGACATGCGCGATCTCATTACAAGGATTCAAGAAATGGATTCTGCGACTATGTGCAGAATGGCGCAAGCGCTGGATTTTCGCAAAAATGAAAGTATCGGGCAAGCGACGAAACAACTGCGTCGCTCCTGTCATTTCCCGCGAAGGCGGAAATCCATTTCCAAAAAAAACAATCGAAAGTCAATCATTATTCGTAACGTTCTTTAACTCTCTTTTTTTTGGATTCTGCAACTACGCGAGAATGACAAGAGCGAGCGTCTGCGAGACAAAAGCGCGATTGGTTAGAAAGCGGGGGCGAAGCGGGAATTACGGGAAATAGATACCCGCTTTCGTGATTCTGCGACTTCGCGCAGAATGACGTAGGGGAGCGGACGCTATGCGGGAATGACGGGTAGACAGGAACAGATTTCACGCCAAGCGCCTCGATACAACCGCGAGGCATTGCGGGAAAGACGTAAAATAGCATGATAACGACAAAAAAAGTTCGGGCGGCAAGCATATTCAATTGCAAAATAATTGTTTATGCGCCGAAAAAGGTTTTGAGTCTGTTTAGCGCTTCGATTGTTTCGTTTTCGTCATACACAAGCGCGACGCGCAAAAAACCAAGCGGACTTTGACCGCGCGAAAGAAAAGCGCCGGGCAAGGTTTTAAGCGCGTAGCGCGCGTAAAGTTCTTGCGCGGCTTTAAGATCGTCGCCCACATCCAACCAGAGATAAAATGTCGCTTCGGGCGGTTTAACGCCGAGTATTTTTTGCGCCAATTCCATATTTTTAGCGTATTTTAAGCGAATCTCTTCACTGTGTTTATCGTCTAACCACGCATAAGCCGCCGCGATCTGAAGGGCTACGCCCGCCGTTATGCCTGCGTACGATCGATAACGCGCATATTCGCTTAAAATTTCCTTATCTCCAGCAATAAAGCCGCTTCTAATGCCTGCCGCGCTAGATCGTTTAGATAGCGAATTTACGACGATAATTCGTTTGAAATCGTCGTTTTTCGCCGCTTTTGCCGCTTGCAGAAGCGAAGGCGGCGGATTGGTCGCGTATATCTCCGAATAGCACTCGTCGTTAAGCAAAACAAAACCGTATTTTTCAGACAGTTTTGCCCACTCTATTAACTCGTTTAGCGTCAGGGTTGATCCCGTTGGGTTATTGGGCGAATTTAATATAACCAGATCGCAGGTTTTTAATCTTTCGTCGGTTATGTCTGCCTTAAAACCATTAACGGCTTCAAGGTTTAACAAAACGCTTTTTGCTCCACTTGCTTTCGCCGCGCCTTCGTAAATCTGATAAAATGGATTTGGATAGGCGATTGTCGGATTCTCTTTGCCAAAAAGCAGACATTGCGGAAAATTAAACAACGCCTCTCTCGTGCCAAGCGTCGGCGCAATTTGATCGCCGCTTAGCCCAACGCCAAAACGCCGATCAACAAAACTAATTTGCGCTTCTTTCAGCTTTGCGATACCGCCGCTTGGAGGGTATTTATTAAGCAGTCCAAGATGAGCGCTTAAAACTTCCAAAATTGCCTTTGGCGTTTCAAATTGCGGTTCGCCTATATGCAGACCAATAGGCGTTTTATCCGCGTTTGGCTTTATGCCCTCCAGAAGCGCTCGTAGCCTCTCAAACGGATACGCCTCAAAATTATATTTCATCTTTTACTCCTTTAACCCACATTTTGCAATTATATAGCAAACGAAAATAGACCTTTTTATTTACATTCATTATTATATTCTTCTTGCAATAAATTTTCTAACGTGTCCGCAATTTCATTTGGATTAAATACTTTCCCATCCATAAAAGTATCGTCAATAAATTCAGAAACAGTCCAAAGCCAACGCTCTTTTCCGCTATCGTCTTTAATTTTTAAGGGTCGCAAATATGCGCCTGTTGTAAAGATGTTTAATGTCATATCGCCGCTCTCCTCAAAAATTTTTCTTGAACTTTTGTAAAGTGTTTTACGCTTTCAAAAAACTCATCCAACTCTTGATAATTCTTGTAAATATATTCTTCTCTAATTTTAGAAAAAGGATTAGCGTTAATTTCTTTATTAAATTTTGTCCTCATGTCTTCTTCGGCAATTATATACAGCTTGATACGTAACTTATGGATTTGATATAAACGCAATAACCCTTTTGTTATATCGGTTGAATGTTCTACCTCAAATGCGTGAGTTGGATAACCTTCTTCATCAAACCATATAACGTCGATTTCTTTAACTTTGTCAATGCTGATTTTTGGAATGCTTTCTTTCGGCGCTTCCTTCTCGGAGCATAAATCGCCCAAAGTTCCATAAATACTTTGCTTTCCTCGATCTGGCGTGTAAGTTCTATAGTTCAAATAACTGCCTATTAGTATTAGTTTTGCTTCAATATCCGAGTGCGTTAAAGGCGTATCGTCTTTTACTTCAATGTTAATAATTTTTGAAATTTCTTTTAGTCTGCTTAAATCTTTTTTGTGGTTTGGAAAGTAAATCTCAGATACTTTATTGCAGTATAAATCGGGAATTTCTTCTATAAATAAACCGTCCTCTGTTGCTATGCAATGGAATTGGAAACCTCCGCCTTTTGTCGCGACTAATTTATTTTGATTGGCGCAGAAAGTAGAAAGCGAACCAACGTTTATATCTATTTTAGTTTTGTATTTCTTGGCAATAACAAAAGCGCCTTCTTTTTGATAATTATCCAATTCATTTATTCCTCTTGCGGTTATTCCATGCCAATTACCGCCGCCGCCAAAAATTAGAAAGGGCAAGCCATTTTCATCAAGATATAGTTTTTTTGACGCTTTTACGGAAATTAGCTTTACTTTCTGTATTCTTTCCAATTCGCCAATTACCAATTTTCTATCTTTGTCTGTAAATTTTTCTGTTTTCATTATTTATGACGCCTTATTGATTTTATACGCTTTGTCTAACATTAGCGTTTGCCTTCTAATATGATGCAGGATTCTATGTGCGGCGTGTATGGGAATTGGTCAAATAGCGCGGCGGATACGACGCGGCGGGTTTTGGTTAGCGTTTCAAGATCGCGTCGCAACGTTTGCGGATTGCATGATATATAAATTATTCGTTCCATATCGGCGATTAAACCTAACGACGCGCTATCAAGTCCCGATCGCGGCGGATCGACCAGCGCCAAACGAAAATTAAACGAATTTAGATCGATCTCTTTCAAACGCTTAAACGATCTGGTTTCATTTATGGCTTGCGCGAACTCTTCGGCGCTCATACGCGCAAAAACAATGTTTTCTCGTTGATTTTCTTTAGCGTTTTCTTTTGCCGCTTCTAGCAGATTGCGATTAACCTCTATGGCGATCGCGCTGTTTAATTTTTGCGAAAGCGCCAATGTGAAATTACCGTTTCCACAATATAGCTCGAATCCGTCGTTTTCGCTTGGCGTTATGCGATCGATAAAGCCTATCATGGCGCGATTGATATAACCGTTTGGCTGACTGAAAGCGCCTTCTAATTGTTTGTAGATTAAAAGCCTATTGTCTATCGTGATTTTTTCTCGAATATAGTCGCGTCCTATTACCAGCTTTTTCCCTTTGCTGCGTCCTATTACGCCAACGCCGAAACGATCGCTAAAGAGCTTTGCCGCCGCGTTCCAGCGCTCGTCGATCGCTTTGTGGTATATAAGCGTTATAATCATCTCTTCGCCGTCGCTAGAACTCAAAAAATCAAGCTCGAAAAGCCGCTCGAAAAGCGCGGGATAATCGCTTATAAAATCCGCGTAGGCTTGCATATTTTCGCTAAAGCGCTCGTTCATCGCCGCGCAACGCCCAACGCCGATCGCGCCGCCCTTTTTATTGTGCATGCTAAGCGCGATTCCGCCGTCCGCTTCGTGCCAAACGCGAAATTCGCCGCGATTTCTAAAATGGCTTTTTTTGCTTGCGAAAACCTCGATTTTTGGCGGTAAAAATCCGTCGAAAAGCTCCAAAAACGCCTCTTTTTTATATGCTAATTGTTCGTCGTACTCAAGCGCCAAAGCGCACCCTCCGCACTCGCCAAACCATTCGCAATTCATCTAAAACTCTGTACAACGCTACCCACTAGCAGATTCCATCCGTCGACCATAATAAAAAGAATGATCTTAAACGGCAGGCTGATCATTACGGGCGGTAACATCATCATACCCATTGCCATTAGCACGGAACTTACCACCATATCGATCACCAAAAACGGCAGATAAAGTAAAAAGCCGATCTCAAACGCCGTTTTAAGCTCGCTAATCATAAACGCGGGCAGCAAAATTGGCAACGTAATATCCGCCTCGCTTTGGATATTGTCCTCGCCGCGAATGCGTAAAAACAGCGCCAAATCCTTTTCGCGCGTGTTGCGAAGCATAAAATCCTCAAACGGCGCGATTGCGCGATCAAACGCCTCGACGTAGCCGATCTCCTCGTTCATATATGGTACGATTCCCTCGCTCCACGCCTGACGCATAGCGGGCTCCATAATGAAAAAGGTAAGAATTAGCGCCATAGAAATCAATATCTGATTTGGCGGCGTTTGCTGCGTTCCCATCGCCTGACGCAAAAAGCTGAAAACGATAAGCAGTCGCGTAAAGCTCGTCATCATCATCACAAGGCTTGGCGCAAGCACGAGAAGCGTCAAAATAACGACGATATTTAGCGTCTGAACAAGTTGCGTAGGATTTTCGGGCGCGTTTATACGCAAATCGACGGCGGGCAACTGCAAAACTTCGGGCGCGGCGAAACCCGCGATCGCAAGCGCGAAAAAAAGCGCGACGCAAAGAGCGATTCGCCTCATTGACGCGGCAGATCCAGCACGCTTTTTGGCGCTTTGGCTTCGCTTGATTTGTTTTGACCCAGAAAGTGAATCTCCACGCGGCGATTTCTCGCCCTGCCCTGCTCCGTCGCGTTTGTGGCGATCGGCTGAAAGTTGGCGAAGCCCGCCGCGCTTAAACGCTCGGGCTTAACGCCGTCGTTGATTAGCTCCTTGACGACCGCGACCGATCGCGCCGATGAAAGCGCCCACGCGTCGCGGAACTGCGCGTTATCGCTGATTTCTAGGCTGTCGGTATGCCCGCGCACGACGATCTCCATATCTTTTGGCATGGTATCGGTCAAGATCGCTATGCGTTTTAGCAACAAAAGCGCGTCGGCGTTTACAATCTCCGATCTGCCCGCTCGAAACAGCAAACTTGCGGGCAACTGAATCATAAATCCGTCGATCGCCTCTTGAATCTGAATCGTCTCCGCGCCGCCTTGTCGCCTGATAATTTCATTGAACTCGCTGATCGTAACGGTAACGCGATTGACCATTTCGTCCGTTTCCGTCTGCGGCACGATCGGCGTGGCAAGTTGCATGCGCTCCCGCGAGATTTCGCTTTGCGTCCCGCCTTCAAGAACGCTTAAAGCGCCCGTAAGCGATCCTAGCGCCTCGTTTACCTTTTTAGCGTCGATCGTGCTCATCGAAAGCAACAAAATGAAAAACACGAGTAACAGCGACATCATATCGCCAAACTGAACGATCCAGCGCGGCGGGCAGTTCGGGCATTCGTTATTGGCGGCTTTCTTTGCCATTTGGCTACTCGAATTGGCTAACGCGCTGTTTTGGCGGCAGGAAGCTAAGTAGCTTCTGCTCCAGCGTGCGCGGATTGTCGCCCGCTTGAATGGACATAATTCCCTCGATGATCAGATTACGCACCAACATCTCGTCGTTGTTGCGGATATTGAGCAGATACGACATTGGCGCGGCGATCGCGTTGCCCGCCACCGCGCCGTATAGCGTGGTGATAATCGCAACCGCCATCGCGGGACCAATGGAGCTTGGATCGGCCATGTTGATTAGCATCGCCACCAGCCCGACCAGCGTTCCGATCATGCCGAAACTGCCCGCCAGCCCCGCGAATTGATCCAATATGGCGGCGTAGCCCTTGTGCCTCGCGCTAGACTCTTCGCTTTCAAGCTCCAGCAACGATCTAATCACGTCAGGTTCATTGCCGTCGACCGCCATAGAAAGCCCCTTTTTCAAAAACAGGTTTTCCTCTTGATTAACGGGCGTTTCCAGCGCCAAAATGCCGTCGCGCCGCGCAATCGTGGAATAATCCACAAGTTTGCGAACAATCGCGGGAATGTCGAAGGTTTGCGGCTTGAACACAACGCCGACCACCTTGCCGATATTCTTGACCTGCTCTAGCTTGAAAGCGATCAGCACCGATGAACTCGCGCCGCCAAACACGATCAACGCGCTTGGCAAGTCGAGATACGGACTCAAGCCCGCGCCAAGCAAGACGGAAAACCCCAGCAGTCCGAAGACCATTATGACGCCGATAACGGAACCTAAATCCATCGCACCCGCCCAAAACAACGTTAGAAAAGCATATTCTAATCTACTGCGTGTTAAGATCCACTTAAACTTTATATTTCGACCGAGTGAAACATGTCAAATTCTTCCGTCGTTATTCTCGCGGCGGGCGCGGGAACGCGCATGAAATCCCAAACGCCCAAAGTCCTACACCGCGTAAGCGGACGCGCGATTTTGGACTATCCCGTTCTTGCCGCGCTTGAAATTAGCGACGACGTTCAGATCGTTTTGTATCACGAATTTGACGCGCTTAAAGCGTATGTCGATCGGCGTTTTGGCGACGCGGTCGTTTGCGTCCGTCAAGATCACGAAAATTATCCGGGGACGGCGGGCGCGCTCAAAGCCGCGTCTCCCCGCTACGATCGCGTGGTAGCGATAAACGGCGATATGCCTTTGATTAGCGTCGATTTCATAAAAGCGCTCGCCTCGCGCAAAGAGGACGCGGCGATCGGCGTTTTTAGCAAACTCGATCCTTTCGGCTACGGGCGCGTTATTATAAAAGACGATCGCGTCTTGCGAATAGTCGAAGAAAAAGACGCAAACGAAGCGCAAAAAAAGGTTACGACAGTTAACGGCGGCGTATATAGTTTTTCGCGATCGTTTTTGGAGGAATTTCTGCCTAAGATAAACGCGCAAAACGCGCAAAACGAGTATTATATAACCGATCTGATCGCGCTTGCGGCGGAGCGCAATAAAGAAATTAGCGCAGTATGGGGCGACGAACATATTTTAAGCGGCGTAAATTCCAAATCGGAGCTATCGGAAGCCGAAGCCTATCACCAAAACGCGCTTAAAGAAAAGCTAATGAACGCGGGCGTAGCCATGCGTTTGCCAGAGACGATCTATATCGACGCGAACGCTACGTTTGAAGGCGAATGCGTCATCGAAAACGGCGCGGTAATTTTAGGCAAATCCACAATCGCGCGATCGGTCATAAAAGCGCATAGCGTCGTCGAAGACAGCGCGATTATCGACAGCGATATAGGACCAATGGCGCATATCCGTCCAAACAGCGAAATAAAAAACGCGCATATCGGCAACTTTGTCGAAACAAAAAAGGCAAAATTAAACGGCGTAAAAGCGGGGCATTTAAGCTATCTAGGCGACGCGACAATCGACGAAGGAACAAATATCGGAGCGGGAACAATCACATGCAATTACGACGGCAAAGACAAATATCAAACCACAATCGGCAAAAACGTTTTTATAGGTAGCGACACGCAGTTAATCGCGCCGATCATAATCCCCGATAACGTCTTAATAGGCGCTGGAACAACGGTCGTAAAAAATCCTAATGAGGGCGATCTGGTTTTGTCGCGATCGGAGCAAAAAAGTATCGCTGGATTTTTCTTTAAGTTTTTTGGGAAAAAATATTGAAACCGCTGGAAAACCGCCGTATAGTTTTGGGCGTAACGGGTTCTATCGCCGCTTATAAATCGCTCTATCTGGCGCGATTATTGATCAAGGCGGGCGCGATCGTGCGCGTTATTATGTCGCCTAGCGCCGAAAAATTCATCGGTAAAATATCTTTTGAGGCGATCAGCCAAAACGCGGTATTAACAAAAAAAAGCGAAAGCTGGACAAACGATATAAACCATATCGGTTTTGCTAAATGGGCGGAGTTATTTATAATCGCGCCCGCAAGCGTAAACACGATCAATAAAATAGCGAGCGGCGCTGCGGATAATCTACTGCTACAAGCCTTTATCGCGCGCAGCGCGCCGAAATTAATCGCTCCCGCCGCAAACGGCGCGATGATCGAAAATGCCGTTACTAAGCAAAACATAGAAAAACTAACGGCGATCGGCGTTGAATTCGTAAATAGCGCTTATGGGGATTTAGCGTGCGGCGATGTAGGAAGCGGCAGATTAGCCGAAATCGAAACCATTTTTTACGCGGCATGCCGCGCGTTAAATAAAAACGATTTTTGGCGCTCAAAAACCGCAATCATTACGGGCGGCGGCACAAAAGAGCCAATCGACGACGTTAGAGTTATCAGCAATTTAAGCGGAGGAAAAACCGCGCTAAGTTTTGCGAAAGCGGCGTATTTTTTGGGCGCGAAAGTATATTTAATCGGCAATATAAAAGACGATTTTTTACCGATTGAATATATCGAAGCGAATACGGCGCTAGAAATAAAAGCGGCGCTAGATCGTGTTATCGCGGCGGAGAAAAACGCGCAAAATAAAACGTTTTTATTTATGGCGGCGGCAGTGGGAGATTATCAAGCGGCGCAAAAAACAATCGGCAAAATCAAAAAAGAAAACGCTGGTATTAGCTGGAATTTGCCGCTAAAACAAACGATCGACGTTTTATCCGCAATCGATAAAACAAATCTTTACGCAATCGGCTTCAAAGCCGAAACCGATCCTTTGAGCGCTTACGACAACGCGCTTAAAATGAAACGCGAAAAAAAATTGAACGCCGTTTGTTTGAACGTGATTGGCGACATTGCGCGTTTTGGCGGCGAGGAAACAAAAATTAAGTTGATAACAAAAAACGAATTGGAATTTTCAGGCGATAAATTTAGCGTCGCTTTTGATATTTTACGCGCCCTTGAAAGCGAAATGGCTTGAATTATCCAAAACATATAGCGATCATTATGGACGGCAACGGCAGATACGCAAAAAAGTCTGGTTTAAGCGATCGCACAAAAGGACACGAAGCGGGCGCAAAATGCGTTAGAGCTATTACGACGCATTGCGCGAAAATAGGCATTGAAACATTGACGCTTTACGCTTTTAGCACAGAAAATTGGAAACGTCCCAAAAGCGAAGTTAATTTTCTTATGAATATGCTAGATCGCTATCTTAAAAACGAGCTTGAAACATTGCAAAAAAACAATATACGCTTTTTTGCGATCGGCGATCTTGGCAAACTGCCAAATAATCTCCAAAAACGCATAAGCGACACGATCGATCAAACCGCCAATAACGGCGCGATGACGCAGATATTAGCGTTAAATTACGGCGCTAAAGACGAGATAATCAGAGCGGTAAAAAAAATTATGCCGAACGAAATAACCGAAGAGAGCGTGCAAAACGCGCTGGATACCGCCGAATTCGCAAGCGTGGATATGCTAATAAGAACGGGCGGCGAACAGCGATTGTCTAATTTTTTATTGTGGCAGGCGGCGTATGCGGAGCTATTTTTTACGCAAACGCTTTGGCCCGAATTTAGCGCGAATGAACTCGATCAAATGATCGCGGAGTTTGAGCGACGAGAAAGGCGGTTTGGAGGCGTATGAGCTACTATTATTTATTAGCGGCGATTTTAGGTTTATGTTTTGGCAGTTTTGCCAACGTGGTTATTATTCGTATGGGCAAAGAGGAGAGCATCGTTTTTCCAGCTTCGCATTGTCCCAACTGCAAACATGCGCTGAAGTGGTATCACAATATCCCCGTTTTATCGTTTATTGTTTTGCGCGGTAAATGCGGTTTTTGCGGTCAAAAAATTAGCGTTATATATCCGATTATCGAGATTTTTGTATCGCTTTTATTTTGCGCGGCGGTTTACAAACTCGGCGCGACATATTTCACCATTTTTGCCGCCCTTACGCTCTTTTCGCTTCTTTGTCTTGCCGTTATCGATTTTCAAACGTTAATGGCGCCCGATTCGCTTAATTTTTTAGCGTTATTTTTCGCCCTGCTTTCAAGCGGCGCGATCTTGGATAATTTAAGCGCCGCATTTTTGATTGCTGGCGGTTTATCGCTACTTAGAATGGGGCTAAGTAGCCTATTAAAAAAAGAGGCGATGGGCGAAGCGGATGTGATTTTAGGCGCGACAATGGGCGCGTTTTTGGGTTTGACGGGCGCGTTGATCGCGCTGTTTATCGGAGCGTTAAGCGCGATTATTCCCGCTTTGATCAACCGAAAAAACGCGCGGCTTGAAACGCCTTTTATTCCTTTTTTGGCGTTTGGAACGCTAATAGTTTTTATATTTGGAAACGAGCTTAAAAGTTTGCTTGGCTGGCAATGAAGGCAAAGGTTACTATAGCCTACGACGGATCGCTTTTTTTTGGATCGCAATATCTACGCAAAAACGGCGAATCAACTTTGCCAACTGTACTTTGCGCGTTTGGAGAGGCGTTAAAAAGCATAGGCATAATTTCGCGTATATCGCACGCGGGACGCACCGATCGCTTTGTGCATGCTACGGGGCAGGTTTTAGCTTTTATAATTCCCGATTTTTGGCGCGATGATAAACGGCTAAAAACAGAACTGGACAAAAAGTTATATCCAAAAATTCTGGTCAGAAAAGTTGAAATTGTAAGCGATGATTTCGACCCGCGCTATAGCGCAAAAAGTCGCGTTTATCGCTATCTGATCGCGCAAAATCGCCCGTCGATATTTTTTGAGCGTTTTATAACCCACGCGCCGCGTTTTGATTTGCCAAAAGCGCGCGAAGCGATTAAATGTTTTATCGGCACAAAAGATTTTTATCATTTTTCCAAACGCGGCAGCGACGAAAAAACGACGATTCGCGCGATTTATTTTGCCGATATACGCAAATTCAGAGGGATATATATCGCAGTTTTTGAAGGCGACGCATTTTTAAGATCGCAGGTGCGTATGATGATGTCGGCGGTTATTAAGATAGCGACGAATAAAGCAGAAATAAACGATATAAGCGCCCAATTTGAAGGCAGATCGACTAGATTTAGAGAACCCGCTCCTCCAAACGGCTTATATCTTGCAAAAATACGCTATTAACCCTTTATGACAAAAGACGGCAAGCGAGCGCTACGTGGGAATGACGATTTACGATTACGCGGGTTTTACGCGCTTAGATCGCGATTTACTAATCGCGCGCTTTTTTGCGAAAACCCAGCATTTGCGTCATTTTGCGCGAAGCGACTGTTTCCTGTCATTCTGCGCGTAGTCTCAGAATCCAAAAAAGATAGTTAAAGAATATTGTGAATTATAGTTGACCTTTGATTGTTTTTTTAATGGATGCCAACCTTTCTTAGCGCCTACGGCGCAATCGCGGTGGACGCTTGCGCTGGAATGACGGCTATTGGCTACAAAAAAATAGATCCGACAAAATATGGGCGAGGGGGATAATTGGCGCGGACGCAAACTGCGACGCAAAAATAAGAAACGTGCCAAAATAGCGGCGGTTTGTCTGCGGGTAACCGCTCCCCTCGCCAAAAATAAAATCGGATTGCGGCGTTTGCCAAAGCGGACAAAAAGAACGCGGAAACAAATCGCCCAGCCAAAGCGCCGAAGCAAGCGTTTAGCGGGCGACTTTGCGAAACGGTCAAAATAGGCGCAAAGGCAAAAGTTATCGGTATTGGCTAAAAACGCTCGCCGCGCCGTTTTTGGCGATTAGCAACACTTGATACGGTTCGCTTTGTCCGCCGTAAGCCGCGCCGTCCATACCAGGCGCGCCGATTGGCATATTCGGCACGGATAAGCCGATCGCGTTTGGTTTTTCGCGCAACAGACGCAAAATGTCGCTTGCGGGGACGTGTCCTTCGATTGCGTAATCGCCGATTTTCGCCGTGTGGCAGGAGGCGTAACGATCGCTCACGCCAAGCCGTTTTCGCGCCGCGCCGCCGCTGTCTTCAATTGTCTGAACGACAAAGCCGTT